>JBAXTC010000416.1:0-7032 GCA_037130375.1 Verrucomicrobiota bacterium
CCGCTCTTCCTGAGCGCGGCGATGCCCAGCGCGGCGGCTTTGGCCCCGCTGAGAGTGGTCATAATGGGCGTGCCGGTATAGACGGCTGTGGTTCGGATCTTGACCCCATCCGCGTGCGGTGTGGCGCCCGACGGCGTGTTGATGACAATCTGGATTTCGCGATTCTTCAGGAGGTCCACTGCGTTGGGCCGGCCCTCGGTCAGCTTGAAAATGCGCCGGACTTTGAGCCCGGCCTTCTCGAGTACGCTGGCAGTGCCGCCGGTGGCGATGAGATCGAAACCGAGGTCGGCAAATTGTTTGCCCACCTCCGCCACCTCGTCTTTGTGCGCGTCGCTCACGCTGATGAACACCCGGCCACCCTCCGGCAGCGGTGCCCCGGCGGCCATCTGTGACTTCGCGTAGGCGATGCCCAAGTCGTTGTCAAGGCCCATGACTTCACCCGTGGAGCGCATCTCGGGCGAGAGCAGGATGTCCTGGCCATGAAAGCGATTGAAGGGGAAGACCGATTCTTTGACCGCCCAATGCTCCGGCCATATCTCTTTAGTGAACCGAAGTTGCTTGAGCGTTTTGCCCGCCATCACCTTGGCGGCCAGTTTCGCCAGGGGCACCCCGATGGCCTTGCTGACGAACGGCACTGTGCGCGACGCCCGCGGATTGACCTCCAGCACATAAACGGTTTCTCCTTTCACCGCGTACTGCACATTCATCAGGCCCACCACCTTGAGTTCGCGCGCCATGGAGTGGGTATATTCGCGGATGGTATTGATGATCCGTTGCGAGAGAGTGTGGGGTGGCAGCACCATCGCCGCGTCGCCGGAATGGACTCCGGCGAACTCAATATGTTCGAGGATTGCGCCTATGACGATTGTGCCCTGGTTCGGATAAACAAAATGGCCGATGTCCGCGATGCAATCAACATCTACTTCGGTGGCATCCTCGAGAAACTGATCCACCAGCACCGGCCGCTCCGGGGAGGCCTCGACGGCGAAGCGCATGTAGTGCTGAAGCTCGGCATCCGAATAGACAATTTGCATCGCGCGGCCGCCGAGCACGAAGCTCGGCCGGACGAGAATTGGATAGCCGAGCCTCTTTGCCACCTCCAGCGCCTCAGCCTCGCTGGTGGCAAGCCCGTTGGGAGGTTGCGGAATCTTGAGTTTATGCAGCATCTCGGCAAAAAGCTTGCGGTCTTCAGCGATCTCGATGCTCTGCGGCGAGGTGCCGATGATGTTGACGCCGTTCTTCTGCAAGCCCAGCGCCAGGTTTAAAGGCGTCTGCCCGCCAAACTGGGCAATCGCGCCCCAGCATTTCTCGCGCTCGTAGATATGGAGCACGTCCTCCAGTGTGAGCGGCTCGAAGTAAAGCTTGTCGCTGGTGTCGTAGTCGGTGGAGACGGTTTCCGGGTTCGAATTGACCATCAACGTCTCGTAACCGTCTTCCTTGAGCGCGAACGCCGCGTGGACGCAGCAGTAATCGAACTCGATGCCCTGGCCAATGCGGTTCGGGCCACCACCCAGAATCATCACCTTCTTGCGATCGCTGGGCCTCACCTCGTCATCGCCGCGATCGTAAGTTGAATAATAATAAGGCGTGTAAGCCTCGAACTCGGCGGCGCAGGTATCGACGAGCCGATAGCTCGGCACGAGGCCGAGCTTCTTGCGCTCGGCGCGCACCGCGTCCTCGGTTCGGCGGGTCAAGTGGGCAATTTGCCGGTCGGAGAAACCGAGCGACTTGGCTTTGGCGAACTGTTCTGCGTTCATGCGCGTGAAAGATTTCAGCCAAGTAAGACTGATTGCGGCCAAAGTGGCAAGTCTGGCTTGCGGGCAAGGACAAATGTACCCGCCCTCCAAGACGCTATCGCGCCCATCCTGCAACAGTCGGAATTCGCGGTTGCCGCTCCCCAAGACGCGGGCCAGCGACTTTTCCATTATTTTAGATTTTCCGCTTGCCGGATCACATAAGTCTCAACAACCTTAAACAGCAGTCCCTGGCCTTTAATTTATACAATACCGACAATACCAAATTCCCGGCGAATCTCGGCGGGTACGTTACCTCCACCAACGCCTGGTGTACCGGTGTGCTGGACTGGAACGTGGGCCAGTATCCGCTTCCCGGTTATCCCAGTCCCAACACGAACACCTTTTATTTGGTCAACTCGCTGTTGGGGCCTTACAACGGCAAGAATCTCGGCGTTTACAAGTGTCCAGCCGACCGAATTCCCAGCACCATTGGGCCTCGCTGCCGCAGTATTTCCATGAACGGGTTCGTCGGCGGCACCGCCGAGTGGGACGTCTATGGCCTTACCACCTATCGCACCTTCCTCAAGGAAAGCGATCTTGTGAGGCCCGGACCGGCCATGACCTGGGTGTTTCTTGATGAACAACCCGACAGTATCAACGATTGTCTGTTTGGCCTCCACATGCCGCCCGCCACCCTCTGGCCGAGTGCCGCAAGCTGGGATGATATGCCCGCCTCATACCATAATGGTGCCTGTGGCTTCTCGTTCGCCGATGGCCACGGTGAAATCCATAAATGGCTGGATGCAAATTCAAAACCGCCGATCCTGAAGAAAAACCCTTCTTCCGGCGCGGGCACGACCTCCGCTCACGACAGTCCGTGGATTGTCTCGCGCACCAGCGCCCCGAAATGATTTCCGACGGCCCCCACGGCTGAGCCTGCCGGTGTGGGTTCCCCAGTTCAGTGTCGGCCTATGAACCGCTGCAGGCGCGTCATGGCCTCCTTGATGTTGTCCAGACCCGTCGCGTAAGCGCATCGGACAAAACCCTCGCCACAACTGCCAAACGCAGTCCCGGGGACCACCGCCACCTTCTCCTCGCGCAGCAGTTCCATGGCGAATTCCTTCGCCGACAGCCCGAACTTCGCCACGCTCGGAAACGCGTAGAAGGCCCCGAGCGGACGGTGACACTCCAGCCCCATGTCGGCGAAGGCCTCCGCGATGAAATTGCGCCGCCGCCGGTATTCATCAACCATTTCGGCCACGTCGGCCTCGGGGCGCGCCAGAGCCTCGAGCGCGGCCTTCTGGCTCAGCGAGGAAGCGCAGAGCATGGTGTATTGGTGAATCTTCATCATGGCTTCGATGAGTTCCGCCGGACCGCACGCGTAGCCGAGGCGGAAGCCGGTCATCGCCCATGCCTTCGAAAACCCGTGCAGGAAGATCGTGCGCTCACGCAGACCCGGCAGGCTCACGATGCTCTGGTGCGGCGCATCGTAGGTCAGTTCGCCGTAGATTTCGTCCGTGATCACGATCAGGTCGCGTTCGCGGGCGAAAGCCGCGATGTCTTCCAGCTCCGCCCGGCTCATCACCGCGCCGGTCGGATTGTTCGGGAAGTTCAGCATCAACACCTTGGTCCGCGGCGTCACCCGGGCCTCGAGCATCGCGCGGGTGAGGCGAAACCCGTTCTCGGCGCGCGTCTCGACGGCCAGCGGCACGCCGTGCGCGAATAGAATCGTCGCGCGATACGAAACGTAGCACGGCTCGTGGTAGAGCACCTCATCACCCGGGTTGAGCAGCGCCCGCAACGCGAGATCCAGGGCCTCGCTCACGCCAACCGTGACCAGCACCTCGTCCTCCGGATTGTATTCGCAGCCGAAAGCCTTGTGGACGTATCGAGCCAGCGCGCGGCGCAAATCGAGGTAGCCCAGGTTGCTCGTGTAATGGGTCGCCCCACGTTCCAGCGCGAAGACGGTGGCCTCGCGGACGTGCCAGGGAGTGTCGAAGTCGGGCTCGCCAATGCCCAGGCTGATCACGTCCTTCATCGTCGTGACGATGTCGAAGAAATCCCGAATGCCAGAGCGCGGGATGTCGCGCACTGTCGCGTTGATGCGATTACGGAGAGACAGTGAGCCGTTCATCGGTGGTCTCCGGGTGCATCATCACGCCAAACCGTTTGTAGGTCTTGAGCATAAAATGGGTCGAGGTGGACAGGACGCCGGCCAGCGGCGAAAGCCGCTCGCTGACAAAGGCCGCCACCTCGCGCAGCGTGCGCCCCTCCACAAACAGCAATAGGTCATACGTGCCGCTCATCAGGTAGGTCGAGCGCACCTCGGGAAAGTGGCTGATCCGCTCGGCGATCGTGTCGAACCCGCCCTCGCGCTGCGGGGTCACCTTCACCTCGATCACGGCGGTGACTTTATCCAGATCAAGCCGGTCCTCGTTGAGGATCGCCTGGTAGCCTCGAATCACGCCACGCTTTTCATAATCAGCAATGCGCTGGTTCACCTCCGCCGCCGGCAGCGCCAGCATGCGGGCAATGTTCTCGCGCGATTCGAGCGCGTTGGTCTGCAAGATTCTTAATAGCTCGTCCATAATGTCAACTTTTGTAGTGCTGAAACATGCTCGCCAACAGGATCACTTCGGGATGTGCTGCAGCCACACTTGCTTCTGCGCGGGTTGCAGTTCCACCTGCATGGAGAAATCCGGGGTCGCAATCTCGCGCTGGAATTCCTCCTCGAACGTAAACACGTTCCCCCGGCGAACCGTCTTGAGGGCGCCGTAGCCCACCAACTTCTGGCGGCGCTCGTCCCAGAGCCGAAAGGTCAGTGCTTTCAAGCTGGAGAACAACGTGACGGGCTTCACGGTCTGAAACAACGGCTCGGCCTGGTGACACTTCGGAAGGTAGTAATTGGGAATGTCAGGGCTCAGGTGATGGATGTGATGATACCCGATGTTGCCCGAGAACCATTGCAGCACGCCGGGCAGTTTGTAAAAGGAACTGCCTTTGAGCGCGGCGGTGGTGTAGTCCCATTCCTCGGCACGTTCCCAATAGACGCCCTCGAACTGATGCTGCACATAAAACAGCCACACCCCGGCAGTGCCGGCAATCGCCATGACCGTCAACTGGATGAACAGGTACGCCTCGAGTCCGAAACTCCAGATCAGCCCGGCCGCCAATCCCAGGATCGCCAGATTCGTCCACCACACCGAGCGCCGCTCCCGCCGGCCCGCCCCTGCCGTCGGGAACCGCTCCTTGACCAGGAACAGGAATAGCGGGGCCACCACAAACAACACGACGGGATTGCGCGTCAACCGATAGGAGAGCCGCTTCCAACGAGACGATTCCAGGTATTCCTGCACCGTCAGCGTCCACACATCGCCTTTGCCCCGCCGGTCCAGATCGCCGCAGCTCGAGTGGTGGACGGCATGTTCCCAGCGCCAGTGAAAGTAGGGGGTGAAGCTCAGCACGCCGGTGATGACCCCCACAATGTCGTTGGCCTTCTGGGATTTGAAAAACGAGCCATGTCCGCAGTCGTGGGAAATAATGAACACCCGCACCAGAAAACCGCCCGCCAGGATTGCCAGCGGCAGGGTGAGCCAATAAGAGACCGCCAGGCTGCGATACATCAGATACCAGAGAAGCGCATACGGAACGAGCGTATTCACCACCTGCCAAACGCTGCGCCACACCGCCGGCTCCTGATACTTGGCCACCATCTCCTTCCAGGCCGGGACGGCGGGCTGGCGTTGACGGTTCGACGACACTGAATCATTCTTCATAGCGGATACTCTAACATTCTGCGGGATCACCCAAAAATGGCAGGCCAGATTGGAAATTCACCGACGCGCATGAACCATACACCCCTTGGCCGAAACAGCAAGCCTCAAGAGCAAGATTACTTCATCTCAACTGCCCGGGCTGGTCGTCCGCCGATGCAACTTCTTTAATCCTTCCAACTTATTTATGTGACTTCAATCCATTGCCGGCAGTGTCGGAAACTTCTTGTGGGGCTCTTTCTGATACCAATAGGCGACGGAAGCGATGTCATCATCCAAAGGCAGGTAACGCCCGCCGGATTGCCAGCCCAGGGCTTGAATGGTCACCTTCAAATCCTTGTCGAAACGCACCGGATCAGCGATGTGCCAGCGGTAGAGCCCGAACTTCTGGCCCGGCTCGTAGGCCTTGTCTGGCGGCAACACCTGCGCCAGGCCGGTGTATGGCGTCGAGAACACTTGATACTTCTTCGTCGCCTGGTTCTCGAAATTGTACGAGCCGCAAAAATAATCCTCCGTCCCCGTCCCGCAGATGGTCGGAAATGCCCGGTCGCCGTCCATGTAAAACTTGATCTCCCCCTCGCCCCACCAGCCGGGACTATGCACCTCCCACGCCATGTAGGTGCCGACGTACTGGCCTTTCCCTTCGACGCCATCGAGGATGGTGTAAAGGCCCTTCTGCTGAAGCGAGGACTCGCGCCGGAATTGCGCATGGAAGTAGCCGGCGGCTTTTGGCACTCCGGTCAGCGTGTAATTCATCTGGTAATAGAGCGTCATGGCCTTGTCGTCCGTGTTTTCCAGGGTGACTCGGGCCTTCTTGCGGAAGGGCATCGGCCAGTAACAGTTGAAGGCGCTGCCCGGGTTTACACAAATTGCCAGCGAATTGATCTGGCAATACTTGCCCCAGCCGCACGCGAAGAAATCGCCCACCGGGCATTCCACCGAGGGCGTCAGCTCGTCATCCCAGTAGAACCGGATGATTGCCCGCCGCCAATTGCCGGTGGGCGTCATCCAGATCTGCTGGATGCAGCCGGGCCCTTTGATCTCACCCAGCGTAAACGTGCTCTTGGCCTTGATCCCGACCGACGGGGAAATCTTCCAACCCTGACCCAGCTCGCGCGCGCAGTTTTTCCCTGTGCCTTCCGTCGCCATGCCAGCCTTGCCTTTCTCACCGGTGAAATTCTCGGGACTGATCGATCGCGACTTGGCCTTGGACACCTGGTAGAGGTTACCCATGTTGATGCCGAGGCCGTTTGCCTCTTCCGCCAATAAAAGCGTCGCCGAACACCAAGCCAGCACGGAGAATAAAGCAACCAGCCGAGAGAACTTTTTCATAATATAGTTTTCCGAATCAAGGGCATATATGCACAGACTGACCGCCGGAACACCCGGCTCCGGCGAAACAGACTTCCTATTTTTAATTGGCGGCGAGCCATCGCGCAAGCTTGCAATCGAGGGCTGGAGTTGAATGCAGGGCGGATTCAAGAACCCACAAATTTGTAGCCGCCGACGGCAGTCGGCGCACT
>JBAXTC010000417.1:0-7013 GCA_037130375.1 Verrucomicrobiota bacterium
GAAAATCAGCTTTTTGAAATCCGGCGTGCAGGACCAGGCATTTTACCAGCGGCTCTGGGAGACGATTCTCGCAGGCCGGGTTTGGTTTTCGGAGATCATCAACAAGCGCAAGGACGGCAGCCTTTACAACGAAGAGAACACAATTACGCCGGTGCGCGCCGAAAGCGGTGAAATCACTCATTTCATCGCCGTCAAACGGGACATCACCGAGCGCAAGCGCGCCGAACTGCGGATTGCGGCCTTTGCAAGCCTGGGACAGCGCCTGAACTCCGCAAAAACCGCCCGCGAGGCCAGCGAGATTATTGTGCAAGTGGCGGATGGACTGCTCGGCTGGGACGCGTGCCTGTTCGATCTGTATTCCGCGGCTGAGAACCGGGTTTCACATTTACTGAAAATGGACCTCATCGACGGCCGCCGCACGGAATACATCCCCCGCCCCGACCGTCTTGACAGGCCGCCCTCGGAACTCAGCAGGCGGGTAATCGAGCAAGGGGGACAATTGATATCGCGGGACTGCCTGCAGACGATGCGGCCGGGGAGTGTCCCTTTCGGCGACACGTCCCGCCTCTCGGCCTCGATCATGTTCGTGCCGATTCGGCACGGGACGGAGGTCGTCGGGGTTCTGTCGATCCAAAGCTACACGAATGCGGCGTACGACGCCAGCAGTCTGGAGACGCTCCAGGCGCTGGCGGACCATGCCGGCGGGGCGCTGGAGCGGTTGCGGGCGCAGGAAGTGTCGCAGACCGTCCAACGGCGGCTCGGCCGGCTGCTTTCCCAAAGCCCGACGATGATTTATTCCCTCAATACCGATGGCAAGACAACCGGACTGGGCTGGGTGAGCGAGAACGTCGAGCGGTTGCTGGGCTACACGGTTGCTGAATGTCTTGGGCCACAGGGCTTGCTCGATCAGATTCATCCGCACGACCGAACGGAGGTCGCCAACAGCCTGGTCCAGCTTATCACGACAAGAGAAATCGCCCGGGAATACCGGGTTCGGCACAAGAGCGGGAACTACCATTGGGTCCACGACGAACAACGGCTGATCTGCGATGCCCAGGGCGCACCGTTCGAGATCGTCGGATCCTGGGTGGACATCACGAACCGGAAGACGATCGAGGGGCAACTGCTCCAAGCGCAAAAGATGGAGGCGGTGGGCCAGCTCGCCGGCGGGGTGGCGCATGATTTCAACAATTTGCTGGCCGTCATCCGGGGCAATGCCGACCTGGCGTTGATGGATGCGGAGCATTGCTCGGTGGAAGTCAGGGAAGGACTTAAGCATGTGGTGGCGGCGTCGGAGCGGGCGGCTGGCCTGACACGCCAGTTGCTGGCGTTCAGCCGCAAAGAGGTTATGCAATCTCAGCCGCTGGTGCTCAACGATCTCATCGTCAACCTGACCAAAATGCTCCGGCGGATCATCACTGAGAACATCGACATGCAATGTCATTGCACGGTGCCGCTGCCCTATATCCAAGCCGACCCAGGGATGATGGAACAGGTGCTCCTCAACCTGGTGGTCAACGCTCGCGACGCGATGCCAGGAGGCGGCCAACTGCGCATCGCCACTGAGATCACGCGCCTTGACGAAGTGCAGGCGCGATTAAATCCCGAGGCGCGAGCCGGTGAGTTTGTCTGCCTGCTGGTCAGCGACAGCGGCATCGGGATTGACCCGGAGATTCTGCCGCACATTTTCGAGCCGTTCTTCACGACCAAGGAGACTGGCAAGGGCACGGGGCTGGGGCTGGCGACCCTTTATAGCATCGTCAAGCAGCACCATGGCTGGGTGGATGTGGCCAGCCAGATCGGCAAAGGCACCACGTTAAAAGTGTTTCTGCCTTCGATCCCGACTCCCGCCCGGCCGGAGACCAGGGCGGAGGTCATCACGCCCGTACCTGGCGGAAATGAGACGATCCTCCTGGTCGAAGACGACCCCGAAGTGCGGTTGTTGACCCAGCGGTTACTCACCTGCAAGGGTTACCGAATTTGGGAGGCCAAGTCCGCGCAGGAAGCGCTGGACCTTTGGCAGCGCAACGCGAAGGAGATCGCGCTGGTGCTGACCGATATGCTGATGCCGGGGAGCCTCACGGGCTGCGATTTGGCCGAGCGGTTGCAGCAGGAGAACCCCGATCTCAAGGTCATTTTCCTGACCGGCTACAGCGCCGAGGCCAGCGGCGCCCAGGTCGGGATCTTGGAGCAGTCGGGAAGGCGGTTTCTGCAGAAACCCTGCCCCTGGCGCACCCTGCTGGAAACGATTCGGCAGTGTCTGGATGACCACGGAATGCCCAAGGTTGGCTGACGACGAAACACCGAAGGTTGGCTGACCGCAGAACCATCAGGATGCGCCCGTTCGCCAGGGGCGCATTCGCGAGTCCTTGGTAACTCGGCAGCATATCAACGGCTGGAAGAACCTCCCCAAACAGACCAGCACCATAGTCCCCGCGCCGCAGGTCAAGTCTCCCGCCTGGCCATTATTCTCCGCCAACGAACGGCCTCCCCCATCGGCTCTCGCATTTTCGCAGGTATCTACCTTCTCCATAACTACTTAGCACATCGACAATCAACCGGATTCTCCCACCCGCAGCCCGAATTACACCGTAGTACCTCCGTAGTAGGGGAGATAGGCTGTCGTTACCAGGGAGAACGGTCTGGGCTTGGGGCATTCGGGAGCGAAGGGCGCCTGGGCCAAGCATTCCTACCAACTTTACCATGGACTCGCGAGTGCGCCCGTTCGCCAAGGGCATTCCGTTTTCTGCTGTTACAATCGGGCCGGGGCAGGCACTATGTCGCGGATGGCCATCACACCGCTGCAGTTTAAGCAAATGCAAGAGCGCCTCGACAGCTCGCGGCGCGCGGCATCGCCGGTGTTCGAGCGGCCGCCAGCGGCCGCCGCCAACGCTCATCAGATCATACTCGGCCTGGACCCCTCGTTGCGCGGGACCGGTTACGGCGTGATTCGCCTGGCCAAACCCTGTCCCGAGTCCCTGACTCATGGCACCATTTGCTGTCCGTCAAACTGGGAACGTTCCCGCTGTCTGGTGAAGATTGTTCAGAGCTTGCGCGAAGTGTTGCAGCAGCACCAGCCTGGGGTGTGCGTCATCGAGGGTCTCTTTTACGCGCAAAACCTGCAAACGGCGCTGATCATGGGCGAAGCGCGCGGCGCGGCGCTGGCGGTCATCGCCGAGGCGGGTTTGGAGATATACGAACTGGCCCCGCGCAAGGTGAAACAGGCAATCGTCGGCTACGGCGCCGCGCAAAAGTTGGCGGTGGCCAAAATGGTGCAGCGGATGTTGCGCCTGGCCGCCCCTCCCGCACCGGATGCGGCCGATGCGCTGGCGCTGGCGCTGACGCACGCCCAGGAGCAGAGGCGCTACAGCTTTCAGGCGGCCAAAAGGGTATGATTACGTTTCTGCACGGCAAACTGGTGGAAGCGCTGCCCACGCAAGTGACGGTGGACGTCAACGGAATCGGGTACGAGGCACTCATCCCGCTTTCGTCCTACGACAAGCTCCCGTCGCCGGGCCAGGAAGTGCGGTTGCTGACGCATTTGGTGGTGCGCGAGGACGCGCACATCCTCTACGGCTTCATGAGCGCGGCCGAGCGCGAGTTGTTCCGCCTGCTGATCAATACGGTAAGCGGCATCGGTCCGAGAACCGCCTTGAACATCCTGAGCGGCATCAATGTGACGGCGTTTCGCGGCGCGGTGGCAAACGGGGACGTTAAATCATTGTCCCAAGTTTCGGGTGTGGGCAAGAAGACGGCCGAGCGGATCGTGGTCGAGCTCAAGGACAAAATCGGCTCGGTCGGCGCGTGGGAGGCCACGAGCGCGCGGCGGGCGCTCTCGCCCGAAGACCAGAAAGTGAACGACGCGGTCCTGGCGTTGATGGCACTGGGGTTCAAACAGGTCGAGGCCCACGATTCGGTCCGTAAGATCCAAGGCTTGCTCGGGCCGCAAGCGACCGTGGAAGACCTCGTTCGGGCCTGTCTGAAGAAAGGAGCGTGATGGCGATGGTGACCGGTTCAAAGCGCGCCGTCCGCCGGCCACAGTCCGCCGGGGTTGTGGTGCCCCGTCAGCCGCGCTGGCACCAGCGCCTGGGCGCGCGGTTGGTCTTTCTACTGGTGCGCGGAGTGTCCGCAACGTTGCGCTACCGATGGGATGACCGTTCCGGGCTTTTCGACGGGGCGCCGTCGGAACCGGCCATCTATTGCGTTTGGCACAACCGGCTGGCACTCTGCTTCACCGCGTATTTCGGGTATGCCAGAAAGAGCAGCCCTGCGCCCGGCTTGGCCGCGATGGTCAGCGCGAGCAAAGACGGCGCATTCCTGGCGGCCATCCTGGAATGTTTCAAAGTCCGGCCAGTGCGCGGCTCCTCGAGTCGGCGCGGTCCGCAGGCCCTGCTGGAACTCACCACTTGGTCTGAGCGCGGCTACGACCTCGCCATCACGCCCGACGGGCCGCGCGGCCCCCGTTACGTGGTGCAGGAGGGCATCATCTCGCTGGCCCAGCTCACGGGGCTGCCGATTATCCCCTTTTCCTATCACCTAAACTGGAAAATCTCCGCCAAGAGTTGGGACCAGTTTCAAATCCCGCTGCCGTTCTCGCGCTGCGAAATGAATGTCGAAAAGCCGATCCGCATCCCGCGCGACGTTTCAGAGGCGGAACGCGAGGCGCTGCGGCTACAATTGGAGCGGACCCTCAAAGAGCTTTCGCGGGACTGAACGTCAGGGGGCGTCTGCGGCGAACTCCGGACGATAGCGCGCCGTCCGCCGCATAACGGATTTTACATAATCACGGGTGCCGGGGAAGCCGATTTGTGCCGTGAACGCCGCGCTGTTGGTGAGCGCGGCGCCGGTAATCCACTTCAGAACGTTGCCCCGGCCGGCGTTGAAGTCCGCCAGCGCGTAGGGCACCGGGTTATCCGTTTGCGCGTAGCGCTTCAGAAGCTTTTTTAAATACCAAGTGCCCGCCAGGGTGTTGGTGGCGGGATCCAAGCAGTGCTCGTGATCGAAGCCGCCGAGGTGTTCGGCGTCCGCCCATTCCTGCGCCGCCACCTGGCGAATCTGCATCAGGCCGATCTCCTGCGCGCGCCCTCGCACCCGGGGATGGAAACGGCTCTCGCGCCAAACGATGGCTTTGACCAGCGCCGGCTCGACGGCGTAGCGTTGCGCCGCCGCGCGAATCGGCCCGTCCTGGCTGCGCTCCAGCCAGCCCTGCCACCACCAGTACCCTGCAAGCCCCCCGGTAAGAAACGCGAGGAACAAAATCTGAATCAAGCGAAGCCGACGCCGTTTCACTGTTTCCTTGTAGCCCATGCCAGGCTCCGCGTCGAGCAGAACGAAGGTCAGACATCAGGAGACTCGCGCAAGGTCTGATCCTTTCAGGATTGGGATTGGGCAACGGACATTGCGGTCAATCCTCGTGTGGTCCACTTCAGTTCTTATCGAAAGCGAAGACTTGTTTCCAATCGTTCTTCATGCTTATGACGGTCCAGCCATCTTTCTGCGCCTTGTCGTAGAGCGCCTGCGGAAAAGTGCCGACCTTGGTGTTCGGCAATCCTTGTGCCGGGCCGTAGGCGTATTCACGCTTCGCATCGTCGTGGAGCACCAGCATGGCGAGCCGGGCACCGTCATCGGCTTTAGTATATTCCAGCATCTCCTGGTCGCCGGGCGAGTTGCCGAAAGACGCGTGCGGACGACGCCCAATCATCAGGTGAATCCCCTCGGGCTTGCCAGCGTTGTTGTCATTCAAGAGGATCTTTGGTTCCTTGGTAAGAATCGGCTTGCCGTCCTTGTCGTAGCCATACTTGGTGCCACTCATCGTGCCAACGACCTGCTCGGGCGGGATGCCGTAAGTCTGCTCGGCATACACTCGCACGAAGTCCTGACCGCCACCGGTGACGATGTAGGTCTTGTAGCCATTGGCGCGGAGATATTTCAGCACGTCCTGCATCGGCAGGTAGGTCAGCTCATTGTAGGGCTTCTTCCAGCGCTGGTCTTTGGCGCTGGCCAGCCACTCTTTCACCTGGACTTGAAACTTGTCGGTTGACATGCCGGTGAGCGTGGCCGCGAAGATTTTCTCTAAATCGGGCATCGTCAGCTTGGCGATGGCCTCATGGTCGCCGGACAGGACGGTCTTGAACGGCTCGACGTTTTTCAATTCCGGCTTCTCCTTCGCGAGCACACCAACGCGTTCAAAGCAATACATGACCTGCGAATACATCGGATGCTCAACCCAGAGCGTGCCGTCCTGGTCAAAGGTGGCGATGCGCTCCTCACGCGGGACAAAATTCGCGCTGCCCGTTTCTGTGGTTGTGCGGACAAAGTTGACGATGGCCTGTTTCGCCGGGCCATCATTCCATGAGGGTAATGAGTCGTCCTGGGCGCGAGTGATTGTGCTTGTGAAAGCCACTGCGACAACGAGCACGGCGGCAAGCAGGTTTGGTGTGCGTCTGGTTTTCATAGTTGTGTTCTCGCGGTTTCCCGTTCGAGGCGAGTCCTGCTGCCAAATCTCCCAGAGAGCATTTCGGCAAGCGGGTGAGCACCATCAGGAACCCCGAAAAGAAGATACTCCCCGCTGCGCGTGCCTCTTGCGAGCCTTTTGTTTGCGAAACCCAGCCCTAGCCGGACCGTCTGGTTGAAAAGTAAGCATGACATATACACGTCCTCCACCCCCCAGCCCTTGGGCACACCGCTCCCCTCTGCCCCAACCCTCCTGGTTGCCCGCTGGCCCCCTATGCCGCCACGCTCACCGCGGCCCTCTTCTGCGCCAACAACCGCCGCCCGATTTGGTGCAGATTGAACGCCAAAACCCCATACCCCACGTACCGCCGATACGCCTCCAACCCCACGTCCAAGCACCGATTCAACCCATGATGTTCCGGGGACGCAATGTCACTTTCCACCGCATTGTGCTGCCGTCGCAACGCGATAAACTGCGGGGTGCAAGATGCTTGAGAGGAGCAGTTCAGGAGCGGCATGTCGGATTGGGGAGCAGACGAATGGTTCCATGCCGCTCCTGA
>JBAXTC010000418.1:0-7007 GCA_037130375.1 Verrucomicrobiota bacterium
GGTTCGCGCAGCGGAAGCCACAGGCCAATCCATCAACCAACTGGTGGTGGCCTCCGTACGCAAGGCGTTGCCGTCCGTAGTGTCGGCGATGCTTTCGCCTACGGGGCGGGTGACGAATGTGGACCCGTTGCCGGAGGCGGTTTTGCGCCGGCTTTACTCCGATCGGGAAGACGACGACGCCAGCATCCGCCGCATGGTCGCGACGCAACCTCTGGGGGCGGAGTGAAGGCGTGGGAAATCTGGACGGGGCCGCTTTTTGGGCAACATCCGGTGCTGTTATCCCCTTTGCGCCGCCGCGGCAAATCCCCTTTCTCCCAACCCAATCGCTTCAACTCCTCCCTCACGATGCGCTCCGCCTTTTGTTCGCCCGTTTCCCCGGCAGCTTGAGATATTCGTCGGCCTGGACAATATCCTCGCGGCGATCACTCCGATTCATCCCATGATACAGTGCTCCATGGCCACGACCGAACGTTACCTGCGCCTTACGATCACGAACTTGAAGGAGGCGCACACGAAATTGCATCCACGGGAAAAGGAATCCGCGGCCTTGTGACCGACCGCCGAAGGTGGTAACCTGGGTCTATGACAAGCACGCAGCGTAAGTTGCTTCAGGAAGTCGTGCTCGACGGGCTCAAAATCCAGTCGCGATTTTCTGCCGCGCCGGTCTATGCGGTCACCGGTCAAGGGTCGCTTAAGAGCGAAGGCGTAGCCACGTTGCAACAGATCAAGCGGAACCTCAAGAAACGCCGTGCGAACAGCGTGGCTTGAATCCTTCATGTGGGAGCTCGTTATCGCGGCTAACGGCGGGCATACTTGCCCCGCACACCACGCGAGAAATCGTACTCCGCCCGCATCTCTGGAGCGGATGGTCTGTCAGGTGCTTTCTTCATAGCTGCTATCTTCTTGGCGGTGGCTCAAGCTGCCGCGCACAGCCTGACTTCCCGCTGCAACCGCTGGCCCAGCCGCACTTGCTCCTGTTCCAGATCGTAGTGTGTCTGCAAGTTCAACCAAAACTGAGGGGCCATCCGGAAATAGCGTCCCAGGCGCAGCGCGGTGTTGGCGGTGATCGCCCGACCGCCTTTGACGATCTCGTTGATGCGGCGGGGGGGCACCCCGATATCAAGGGCCAGCCGGTATTGGCTGATGCCCATCGGCTTGAGAAACTCTTCTGCCAGTATTTCTCCCGGCGTGATGTCGGTCACTAGCTTGTTCTTCATATTCAATGGTAATCCACAATTTCCACGTCGTGCGCCTGGCCAACCGCTCGGTCTCTTCGCACGCGAAGCTCTGTATCACCGGAGGATATTAACGCCTTGCGTTAATAACGTCAAGGCGGGCATTTGCCCCAACGTGCTTACCGCAGGTTGTTCAATACCGCGTGCGGTAGAAGCGAATCGGGTTGGTAATTGAACCGGGGTCAACGAATTGGAACAACTCCGCCCCAAAGATGTTCGTGCTCAAGGGCAGCCAGGTTTGCAGGTTGGTGGATGTCTCCACCACGAAGCTGCTTGCCGCCGGACCGCTGAGGCCGAAGCCGAACTGGTTGCTCGTGAACCCGGGCGCGCCTGGGTCGCTGGTGGACATCACCGCCAAAGCCGCCGGTGCGCTAACCACGCCAGTGAACCCGTTGCTGATGGCTACTGTGTAAAGGCCCGCTTGCGACGGCTGAACATCAGGGATAAGCAGCGTGGCATTGGTGGCGGTGGAGATGGGGATGCCATCCTTGCTCCATTGGAAAGTGAGCGGGTTCTGCGCCGTGGCCGCGACGGCGAAGGAGACCGGGCCGCCCTGTGACACAATCTTGCCCTGCGGTTGGGCGGTGATAACCGGCAGATCGGCCTCGAAGGCGTAAAGCTGCGCGACCTCGTTCGTGGATAATGCGCGGTCGTAGATTCGCACATCGTCCACCTGACCGTTGAAGTAGCGAATGCCATTTTGTGAGCCGATTCTGAAACTGCTGGGAGGCTTTGGCGTGGTTGAAGAGGTGTTCGGAGCTTGTGTTCCGTCAACAAAAAACTTCGTGGTTCCCGCCTGTCGCAACATCACCACATGATACCAACGATTTGTGCCCGGCACTGAGTATCCGCTGCTGATCCACGCCACTTCAGGGAAGGTGCCGATCCAAGTGGAGTTGCCCGCGAAGCCGAAACCGTAACCATCACCCGTGATGCCGTTATCGAAACCGACCATAACGGCGAGGCGATCTTGACTGAGGCTGGCAGGATTCACCCATGCGGATAATGTCCAATTATCAACTTGGGTAAGAGGCGGGGAGGAGAAAGTGATCACGCTGTTGCTGCCGTTGAAACTATACGCTGAGTTCGATGCTCCCAGCCGATTTTGAGTCAGAACTGCACCATTTACAGTGCCATTGTTCCCATTCGCACTTTCATCATTCGCATTCCCGTTGAACGGGTAATACGCCACCAAACCCTGCCATTGCCAAGGGAGAGGCACCCCAGGAATGCTCAGCAGAGCGTTAGAGCTGGCCGCCCAGCCGCAAAGATTGGTGACGGTTACGGAGTAGTAGCCAACCTGGTTGGATTGGAGATTGGAGAGCGGCAACAGGCTGTTGGTGGCATCGGCTATTGCCACCCCATCCTTGAACCACCGGTAAGTGAGCGGCTCGCTACCGAAAACGGCCACGCTGAAGGCATTGCTCGTCCCGAGGTTGTTGGTGAAGGGCTGCGGTTGCTGGACGATGACCGGCGCGTAACCTACGTTCACGACCGCCACCGCGCTGGTTCTGCTGCCAGCCACGTTGGTTATTACCACGGTATAGGCGCCGGTATCGTTGGTTTGGGCGCCGGTCACGGCGTAACTGGCTGCGCTTTCGCCAGGAAGGTCAGCGCCGTCCTTGCGCCACTGGTAGGCGAGCGGCGCGGTGCCGGTGGTGGTGACGGTGAGGGTGAAATTGGAGCCGACGAGCAAAGTCCGCCCGACGGGCTGGGCCGTGATGGTGGGCGCGTAGTAAAGAATGCTGATGCTGGCCACGGAACTGGTCACCACGCCAAAGAGGTTGGTCAGGACGACCGCATAGCCCCCGGCGTCGTTGGTCTGAGCGCCGGTGACGGCGTAGCTCGTGTTCGTGGTGCCGGGAATGTCGAAGCCGTCCTTATTCCACTGGCAGACAGGAGCAGGATTGCCGGTGGCGGTCACGCTCACCGTGAAGTTGGACCCCACGCCCACGGTCTGGGAGACGGGCTGCACTGTGATGAAGGGCGGGCTATAGACGACCAGCGTGGCGCCTGTGCTGCTGACGGTGCCGAGGAAGTTGCTAACCTGGCAGGTGTAGGTGGCGGCGTTGCTGGCCACGACGCTGGCAATCGTGTAGGCGGAGTTGGTCGCGCCGGTGATGAATACGCCGCCTTTCTTCCAAAAATACCTGAGCGGAGTGCCGGTGGCGGTGACGGTGAAGGTGGCGATTTGCCCCTGGGTGACGTTGAGGCTCGCCGGCTGGCCGGTGATCGCCGGGGCAATGCCGACATTGAGCACGGCGTTGCTGCTGCTGGTGCCGCCGGCGGAGTTATTGACAAAGACCGAGTAGTTGCCGGTGTCCCCAACCTGCACGTTGCTCAGGAAATAGGACATGCCGATGGCACCGTCGATGTTAACCCCTTCCTTGCGCCATTGATAGTTCGATGGCGTCGGGTTGTTGACCGTCACGCTGAAGGTGACCGAGGCCCCGACGTTCGTGTTGCGGCTGACCGGTTGGCCAATGAACTCCGGCGGATAGAGGTTGCCATAGAGCCGGCCCACGTACAAACGATTTGAGGTATTGATCGTGGTGAAGGTGCCGCCGACCAGGAGCCCTCCGTCGCTTTGCACCGCAAGGGCTTGAACGAGGTTATTGATGCCGCTGGCGGAAAAGCTGGTGTCGCGGGTGCCATCGGCGTAGAGACGGGCCACACGGGTTAAGTTGTTAGCAGCGTAAGTGGCGAAACTGCCGCCAATCACGACGCTGCTGTCTGGCTGCAAGGCCAAGGCATAAACGGCAGCGTTGGCGCCTGGGGAGGAAGCAAATCCTGTGTCGAGACCCCCGGTGCTGGTCAAGCGAGCAACGTAGCCGCGAGACGTGCCGTTGACCGTGGTAAAATCTCCGCCGATAAGAATCTTGCCGTCCGTCTGGATTTGCAAACAGCGCACGGTTGCGGATGCGCCACCCAAACCGTTCTGGAACGTGTTGTCCAGCGAACCGTCGGTGTTGAGCCGGGCGATGCGGTAGCGCGAGGCGCCGTTGACGGTGGTAAAAGCGCCGCCGATCACAATCTTCCCGTCGCTCTGGATCCTGATGGCATTGACGGCCCCATTGGGGTAGGAGCTGAAAGCGGTGTCCACCGTGCCATCGGCGTTTAGGCGGGCGTTGTAAGCTGGAAAGCCCGTGCCGGAGAAACTTCCGCCGATGATGACCTTGTTGTCGCTCTGCGCCGCCAGCGCCAGCACCGACCCGGTGAGGGTATTGGTGGGGACGAAACTGCCGTCCAGGGCGCCACTGGAATTCAATCGGGCCACCCGGGTGCGGGTGGTGCCGTTGACCGAGGTAAAATCGCCGCCGATGACGATGCGGCTGTCCGTTTGCACGGCCAGGCACCAGACGGTGCTGGAAACGCCGCTGCCGGTATTGAAGAAGGTCGGGTCCAGCGAGCCGTCGCCGAACAGGCGGGCGAGATGATAGCGGGAGCTGGAACCATTGACTGCGGTGAAGGCGCCCCCAAGGACAATGCGTCCATCCGGCTGCACGGCGGTTGCGTAAACCGAACCGTTGACCGTGGGGGCAAAGGTAGGATCCAGCAAGCCGGGGCCAGCGTTGGAGGTGACGACAATCAAACTGAAGCAGCCCAGAGAGATCGTTCGAAGAAAGCGGAGTCGATCTTGTTTCCTACTCATGTAGTCAACTTAAGGAAAAAGCCCTGAGGAGTGCAAGGCTTTTCGATGCCGATTTAAGCACCGTTGGCGATGAAGCAACAGCCCGCGATGAAGAACCGCGTACACCCATCGAGGCCGGCTTTGTTGACCAGGGTGTTCCCCGCACCCTTAACACCGCCGGGATGATTCGCCCCAGGCTGCCCCCTCGGGCCAAAAGAACTCGAAAAAAGCCGTAATCCCTCAGTGATGGCGAATTTCGGGTGGAAGTTGGGTCAGTAATTGGTTGCCGAAGAGTCCTTTGGCAAAGACTCCAGCCGGTGAGTGACACGTTCTGCAGTCGAGTCGTTGGGGATCATTTGCGTTTCGAGAGGAGCTTCCGCAATCCGATAGTGGTTTGCTGGCGGTTGAGCCGACCGGCAGCCACATCCAGGGTCAACCGCTCCCAGGCATCCGCGTTCAGCTTTTCATTTGCCAACAGGCCATTCTCGCTCAGGAATACCAGAGCCGCAGCCAGCGCGGTGCGCTTATTCCCGTCAACAAACGGATGGTTCCGGCAGAGATAATAAAGGTAAGCGGCCGCCATCTCCAAGGGGCCAGCAAGCAACGGCTTGCCCATCATCGTCGCCTCGGGGGCGGCTACGGCGGATTCCAACAGCGCCGTATCGCGGATGCCCGGCGAACCGCCGTGCGCCGCAATCACCTCGGCGTGAATCGCCTTGACCGCTGACACAGTGGGGTGAGCCAACGGCGCGCTCATGCCAGCCGCCTGAACAACTCCCGGTTTTTGCGAATCAGCCGGCGAGCCGCCGTCGCCGCCTGCTCCGGTTCGATGCTCGGACGGATCGGCGTCAGCACGATCGTGCCCCCTTCGTGAACCGTCACATTCACATGGTCGCCGACTTTCAGGTGTGCCAGATCCATCAACGCAGCGTCAAAGATGAGGCCCTGCGAGTTGCCAACCTTCGAGATGATCTTCAGCATGATGTAATACTATGTTTAACGTCCCGGCCTGTCAAGAACCGGAACCAGGTGCCGACGGACCGCTGATGCCGAACCCGAATCGCGTTGCTCGTAAACCCGAGGCGCAGGCGAACGGCCCCGGCCCCAGGAGTCTGGCTTTGGTTAGGGGTGTGCCGGCAAGAGGGTCCGAAAGCGTCCGAAAAGGGTTGCAATGAACAGGGCATGTCATATCATATCATATTGATATGAGCACAATCGTAAAGGATTACGTTTTCCAAGCGCGCTTCCCAATGGAAGACAAGGCGGAACTGGTTCGCGCAGCGGAAGCCACAGGCCAATCCATCAACCAACTGGTGGTGGCCTCCGTACGCAAGGCGTTGCCGTCCGTAGTGTCGGCGATGCTTTCGCCTACGGGGCGGGTGACGAATGTGGACCCGTTGCCGGAGGCGGTTTTGCGCCGGCTTTACTCCGATCGGGAAGACGACGACGCCAGCATCCGCCGCATGGTCGCGACGCAACCTCTGGGGGCGGAGTGAAGGCGTGGGAAATCTGGACGGGGCCGCTTTTTGGGCAACATCCGGTGCTGTTGATTTCAGCGCAATCGCGGATTGACCTCAAAAAATACCTGGTGGTCCTTAAGGGCGTGACATTGCAGCCTGGCGCGCCGTTCAAAGTGGACGCGCTGCAAATCACCTTGGGTGAGGAGGATGGCCTGGAACGGGCAACGCGGTTTGATTGCGACTTGCTCTACACGCTCGAAAAAAAGGACATCACACAAAAGCGGGGCGAAGTGGCTTCTTTGGAACGTCGGCGCAACATTTCGCGAAAGCTGATCCAAGGTCTGGCGCTGGCCGGACTCTAAACCACCCGCCGCAATTATGCGCCGGCCGAGTCCGCGGCGACGGCGGGGTTTTACCGGTTGCGCATTCCTTAGCCCGATCCGGGTTGAAAAGGAACTCGCTCCTGTCAAGATGACCGAGCCGAAACCCGGCGCACCGGAGACCAGGCATGGTTGGCCAGGCTCGTGCATGCTTCCACCACTACGTAAATATTCGTAGCGGAGGAGTCGGCCTGGACAATATCCTCGCGGCGATCACTCCGATTCATCACATGATACAGTGCTCCCTGGCCACGACCGAACGTTACCTGCGCCTTACGATCACGAACTTGAAGGAGGCGCA
>JBAXTC010000419.1:0-6987 GCA_037130375.1 Verrucomicrobiota bacterium
AAGAGCAGGAGCAGGAGCAAGAGCAAGAGCAAGAGCAGGAGCAGGAGCAAGAGCAAGAGCAAGAGCAGGAGCAGGAGCAAGAGCAGGAGCAGGAGCAAGAGCAAGACTAGGATTAAGAGCAAGATTAGGATTAAGATTACGAGTAAGATGATGCTTGAGAGATCGGCGGGAGATCATGAGTGCGGAAGATGATGTCAACCGGGTTGGGCGGGCGGCTGCCCATCGAAATGACTGGGCTTGGCCGGTCGCTTGGATGGTGACGGTTTTCCTGCTCGTCGCCGGGGCGGTCTATGTATTCAAGTCCTGCCGCGACCTGCCGGGTGAGGCAATCGACAAAACTGGCTGGCTCGTGGATAAGGTTGGCAAACGTCTGGCGGAGGTTGCCGCGGCTTTCAATCAGGGTGCCATCACGACCACCTTCACCAGCTACGCCACGTCAGTCAGCGGCAGCCAGTTCTTGCAGTTCGCGACGTTGTCGCAAGACGAGCGCTTCCGGCGGACCGACGAAGCCAGCACCGCGTTCGGCTACATTCCGCTGCCGGACGTGATCGTCGAGGCGGAGGCTCCCGTGACCTACACCTACTATTTGGACCTGAACGACAAGTGGGAGTTCAACCTGAAGGACGGCGAGATTACCGTGATCGCGCCTAACATCAAATTCAACAAGCCTGCGGTGGACCCTTCGCGCATCACCTACGAAGTCAAAAAGGGCAGCCTGATTCGGGACACGCGCCAGGCGATGGAAGGTCTGAAAAACTCGATCAGCTCGATGGCCTCCCAGAAAGCCGCGGCCAACGTCGGGCTGGTGCGAGAAACCGGGCGGCGGCAGACCGAGATGTTCGTGCGGAACTGGCTGGCCAGAGCTTTTGCCGACGGTAAGAAGTACCCGGTGACCGTACGCTTCCGGGGCGAGGTCCAATCCAATGGCCCAGGCGCGCTGCTTAAGGACCGGTGAGCAAAGCCCGGCCGTCCCCGTTTGGACAAGATGGAAGAGATTCTTTAAGCCATGACACGGGCGGTTGCCATTCTAAGTTTGCTCTTCGGTTTGAGCACCGCCCTGATCGGAGCCGTGTGGGTCATGGTCCATCGGCTTACGCCCGAACGTGACCGCTCCAAGAACTTGCACTGGCTGCTCTGGTGGTCCCTTAGAGGGCTGGTCGTTCCGCTGGCCCTATGGGCGGTTATGAACGTCGGCATTTCCTGGAACCTGCAGCCATTCATGCCACAAGTGCAGGCGGCGCAGAACAGCGGCAAAGGCTGGCTGCTGGAGTTTGTTCGCGTGCTGGCGGTCGGCCTGTTCATTATCAGTTCGTCGTGGGCAGCGGGCACGCTGGGTTGGGTGCTCGCACGGGCTGGTGCCGAGTTGACCGGCCAATCGCGCACGGACTTTAATGGCTTGTGCCTGACGTGTTGCATCGGAATGGTTCTGCCCGCGGCTGGACTCGTTTTGCTGGGCGGCTGGCCGACGCTTGGATTGGCTGCCACGGCCATCCTCGCCCCCATCGCCGGCTACGCGCCGGCGATTCTTCACGCGAAGAAGAGGCCGCCCATGTACTCGCGCGCCATCGCCCGCACGAAGTTCGGCAAATACGCCGAAGCCGAATGGGAGATCATTCACGAACTCGAACGCTGCGAGGATGATTTCGAGGGCTGGATGATGTTGGCCGAGCTGTACGCCACTCATTTTCACGATCTTGCCGAGGCCGAAAGGATGGTCCTGGAACTCTGCGACCAGCCACGGACGACCGCGCCGCAACTTGCCATCGCGCTACACCGGTTGGCCGACTGGCATTTGAAGCTCAGAGCCAACCCGTACGCGGCCAAGTGGGTTCTCCAAATCATTTGCGATCGCCTCAAAGGCACCCACCTCGCCCAGATGGCCCAGCTCCGCATCAATCAGTTGCCGGCGACGGCGGAGGAATTTCGTGAGCAGCAAGATGCCAAATTGATTCCTCTGCCCGCTCTCGGCGACAGCCTGGACGAAGCGCCCGCAGGCCCCGAGTTAAAGCTGGAACGGTTCAAGGCGGCAGAGATGGCAAATGCCTGCGTGGAGAAGCTCAAGCAGGACTCCAACGACATTCGTGCCCGGGAAAAGCTGGCCCGGCTTTTCACCGAGCAACTGGACCGGGCGGACCTGGGCATCGACCAGATCACCCTGCTGCTTGATCTGCCCGACCAGCCAGAAGCCAGAAGAGCCGAGTGGCTGGGTCTCTGTGCTGCCTGGCACCTCAGGTATCGTCAGGATTTCGCGGCTGCCCGCGAAGTCCTGCAACGCCTCGTGCGCGAATTCCCTCAGACTCCGCAAGCCTTCGCCGCCCAGAGGCGGATTCGATTGATCGACGAGAGGGCAGGGAGATAAGCCGCTGTCCCAGGCCGGAAATGAACAGCGAAGGCGGGAAGACGCGAAGAAGTGTGGGTAAGCCGGCGAGCTTCCGAGCAGCTCAGCGGTGCCAAACATCAGGCTTTCGCAAACTCGAATTTGCGTCCCTCTCGAATTGCCGCCCGAGCTTCGCTTTCGGTCAATCCCGTCTTGAAGGGCAACGCCTCGATTCGGTGCCGCAGTTCAGACTCGGAGAGCCGCTTTGGCGGCACAAGAGAGGCGGTCAATACTTCGAGGGTTTCGGAGTTCAGGCTGCGATTATGTTGGCGAGCGCGCTCTTGCAGCGCCCTATGGACCCGGTCCGGACAGCCGCGAATGGTGAGGCAGCGTTCTTTCATGCCGGCAGTGTGGCCGAGCAAAATCACTTTGGTTGGGGCGATTGTGGCAAGAGACGCGAAATGATAATCAACAGCACCGTCACGACTACCGCCAGTATTCCCCAGAACACGACACCGCCTTTGCCGGGTCGGTGGCCTTCACCCCACGACTTCTTGAGTTGCTCTTCGGCGGCCAGGGCGGCCTCGGCTTGATCAGCGGCCAGCAGTTTGCCGGCGACCAGGCTCAGGTCGTAACGTGGCGAGCCGACGTGCGGATTGCCGTAGTAGAGCAGGAGTTCGTCCGCCGGCTGGGCTTTGAAGAGAACGCGCGTCGCGGGATAGAAAGCTTGAAACTTCTCGAGCTCAATCGGAGGGTTGTCGCCGTTGTGCGTTTCCAGCACCAGCGAGTCGCTCTTGGGCGAAGCGTCGAGTGTCAGGATGAATTCCCTGCTGGTTCGGTCAGGGGTTTGAACCCAGGGCGCTCCGCCCAGGGACCGGCGGTATTTTTCGCCGCGCTCATCGCTCAGCTCTTCGTAGAGTGTCACGTCCCGCTGGAACAAAGGCGTTCGCGCGGTGCAGTTGAAGCGGGTGATGGGCAAACCGGAACGCGGGAGCTGGATGATCCAACGGCTGATTCGCGGGTCTTTCTTGTCGCTCGTGGCGGTGACAGTCGGTGACACCGAGCGGTTGATGGACGTGGCTTCGAGGATGTAGGGCAATTGCTTGCCGGCGGACAGCAGGCGCAGGTCGCCAAAGCCCGGCTGCGCATGGGAGAGCACGTCGATGTCGAGTTCGATGCGCTGCGCGCCGGCGCGGTTCAGCTTGACCGCTTTGCGGAATTTCCACGCCGCCACGTCGAGGGTAGTGCCCCCTTCCTGAATGCCGGGCAGCACTTCCGGCGAACGGTAGTTCGGGTTGTCGGCTGGCGGCGAAAGGTTGATGGGCGACACAGCGACCGTTTTGAGGTTTGCGCCCAGCGCGGCCAAATCGTAGCTCGGGGCGGCGCAATGGCTGTTGCCGGTCAGCAAATGGTATGGGCCGGCCGAGCGCGCCAGGAAGAGCAGATAAACCGGACGCCGCTCAGCGCGGACGGTAGTGATCGGCAGGGGCGGGCTATCCCGGTTCTCGATGAGCAGGAGAAGTTCCCGGGAATGGACGGCGCTTTCCACGACCACGGTCAGGTTACTGAAGACGGGCTGGCCCTCGACCGCCACGCGATAAATCACTCCGTGGGCCAGAGGCTGCTCACGAATCGCGTCTTCCGTAATGTGCGGCACGGCGAGCGTCACCGGCCGAGTGAACAGCGGTTCGGGGGTGTCAATCTCGATGGTCGCCAGGTCCAGGTTCGCGGCGCCGAGATTCAGCGTAACGCGGGTTTCGCCGGGATTCTCATGACGCCCGGCGCTGGTGACCGACACGACTTCCACCGGAACGGGTTCGACCTCCGCCGCGTGAACGCGAGCCCCGGTGAACGGGATCGGCTCCGAGCGCTGGTCATCCACCGTTAGCCGCAGCCACGGCCACGAGCCGGCGGGAACGGCGACGTGCAGTTGGCTCACGCCGCCAGGTTGGCAAAAGATCGGCCGGCCTCGGGCCAGTATATGCCAGTGGTTGCCATCGGCAGAACCCTCAATCTGCACCGCCTTGAGGAACGCGCCGGCGGGAGTCTCGAGCGTGACGCCGTCGAGCGGCTGCGGCAGGCCGGTTTCAAGAGTGAGGACGGTGGTGGCCGCGTTCACCGACACATGAAAAGACTTTGTGGTTTGGGTGATCTTGCCGGCCGGCTTCGGACGCTCGATCAGATAAGGCACTTCCTTCCCGGCATCGTCATAAAGGCGCAAGTCTTCGAGCGCCGGACGCGCGGCGTCGAGTGTGGCCGCAGGCAGACTGAGTTTCAGGAGACCGGGCGCGGGCGCATCGAAGTGCTGCTCGTGCTGCCAGTCGGCCGGGAAAGGCGCGGCCAGGCCGGAAGAGCCGCAAGCTGCTGCTAACAGGCAAAGCCCGATTGCGCAGGTAAAAGTCGGTTGGCAGACGGACGAAGTGCGATGCCAGGCGTTGTAATTGTTGTTGCTCATTTAACTCCTCGTTACGGTTGTGGTGAGTCGGATTCGCCTTTGGCTTCTTTCTCTTTGAGGCTCGCGGCGTAGAAGCGCTGATAGGCGAAGGATGCCAGCATGGCGATGGCCGCCACCGCGACGAAGGCGCCGATGCGGTACAGTTGGTCCAACTGGGCCAGGTCGTGGAAGAAAAGTTTGAGGATGGTCACGCCTAACAAGCCGAGGCCGGCATAACGCGGCCCGCGAGTTCGCCGGGCAATGCCGATGACCAGCAAGATCAGCGCGAACAAAGCCCAGGCAATGGAATAAGTCATGTCCCGGGCGAAGTTGCCGCTGAACTGGAAAGTGAGCGTCGCGCCCGGCTCGCTGAAGTAATCTGCGATTTCGATATTCACCAGCAGGAATGCCAGCACCGTGCCCAAACCGGCGAGGATGGGCGGCGCGTTCGCGCGGAGAACCTGGTGCCGCGGCGGCGCGAGCAGCCAGGCGCCAACGAACAGGCAGACGGTCACAATGCCATAGGAATACAGATACCAGTTGAAGATGGCGGTGGCGCTGCGTGGATGATAATCGAAAACAGCGTGATTGAGCGCGAGCCGTGCAAACGCGGCCAGCAAGAGGCCGGCCCCCGCCAGGCGCAGGCCCGCATGGGGCACCCGATGGAAGAGCCACAGCAGCGCGGCGCCTTCCAGCGCCCAGCCGATGGTGATCCATTGGCGTTCGAACTGAATCGGAAAAATCAGAGTGATGAAAAACAATGTCACGCCGCCAAACCAGGCCAATTGCGTCATCCGGGCCTGGCTCTCAGCGGATGTCTTCTTCAATATCACCACGAGGCTCAGCAGCGGCGGAATGGCAAAAACCGCCGGTAACAGGCCCATCACATCGTTGGGATACGCTGCCTTGATCAGGCGATGCACCAGGAAAAATTGGAGCGGTGCGGACATGGCCGCCGCGGCCCACGGAACCACCTTATCGCTAAACTTGCGCAGGAAAAGGAATGGGAAGAGCGAGAAGACCGCCAGAAAGACCAAGTACCAGATCAGCGATTGGGTGGGGTCAGCGGGATTAAAACGATTGAAATGCCACGTGGATTCCAGCGCGGCCACGCAGACCAGGCCGACAGCGGGCATCCAGTCGAGCGAAAAGAGTTTCGTCACCCCGAGCATCAAAACCACCAGCAGCAGCGCCAGGCCGAACACGGGCGAAGGATTCGTCAGCGGGAGCCGTAGCGTGGCCATGATCAGGAGCAGGAATGGCAGAACGGCGGAGAGGATGGGCAGTTGCGCCGCGAGGTTGCCCGGCAGGACGAGGTTGTCGTCGAAGTGGATGCCGCCGCCGGTTAGCGCCTCCGGTTTGAACTTGCGGGCCAGCCAGACGCCCACCGCGGCAAAGAACACCGCAAATACACCGATGAGGTAGAACGGCGTCGGCAAGCCCGTCAGCCCTTCCGGGATCTTGAAAATCAGAGCGCCGGTCGCCGCAAGTGTCAGGACTAGCACAGCGAGGACGGAGAGCAGCGAAGCCGTCAGCACCGCCAGCCCGATCGCCAGCAAGTCCACCAGCAGCACAATCGGCCAGACCGCAAAGGAGATTCCCGTCAGCCGCAAGATCGGTATGAGAACGAGCACGAGGGCCAGCGGAGGAAAAACCTGGCTTGCCCAGGGGGCTCCGCTGGTGCCGCGCCGGCGTTGCAGCCACACCGGGAAAACCGAGTGAAGGATGGCAAGGATCAGATAGAACGCCAGCCCCGCGTTGAGCAGTTCGTTGCAGAGCGAGTTCCCGGTCCACAGGGCGAGCAGGCCGAACACCGCCAAGCCGGCGAGCGGTTGGGCAACAGAAGCCTTCTCATCGAGCAGAACGAGCGCCGTGACGGACAGATCGATCAGGAAGACAAAGCCGAACATCAGCCAGGGCCGATGGGCCAGCGGATCGAAGCTTAAGAACCAGGCGGTGAAGACCAACGCAGTCGCGACGAGTCCGAGCTTCGCGCCGGTCAGCCACCAGTTCAATTGGTTGCGGCGTTTCGCCCACCAGGCGCCTGCCAGGTAGAGCGCGTTGAAACCGAGCAGGATGGCCAGCGCGACCAGTATCTTGTTGCCTTCGAAGTATCGTTCCCGGCTGAAGAATTTGTCCGCCCAGCCGATCTGCATGAAAATGGTTCCCGCTGCGGCCAGCGTCACGAGGAACAACCAGCGGCGATGAACTGCCACCAGGATCAGACCGGTATCGA
>JBAXTC010000042.1:0-20403 GCA_037130375.1 Verrucomicrobiota bacterium
CTTGACATCGAACGCAGGCGCAAGACATTGGCGCCAGCTCGCTCTGTTGGCGAGCCTCATCCTCGCCACTGCCGGCTGTGAGACGGTTCACGATTACAGCCTGACCTACAAACTCTTGGCGTGCATGGGCGGGGCAGGTGTCAATGGGCCCTAAAACGCCGACCCGTAAAATCGTTGCGATGTGATCACGATACCTTCGAGTGGCAGTGCCGTATTGTCAGAAACCCGGCGAGGCTCACGACTCCTTCGCGGCCTCGCTGCCCTCATGCTGTTCGGCTCGGCGGTTGCGGGCCCGGCTGCGGCACCAGGGGTGAAGGCAACGCTCAACGGCGCTGAGCTGGAGTTCGACGGCGACACCGGCGCGCTGCTGCGGCTGGCGTATCCGGGCGTCGGCAATTTGCTCCACGCCACGCCCGCGCGCGCCAGCCTGATCGACCTGGCTTATCCCCACCCAAAGTTCGAAGTGCTGCGGCTCGCGAGCCGTTACTCGCGCGGCGCGAAGATTACCGCCTCCAGCGAGGCCGTCGTCGTCTGCTGGGACAGGCTCGGGATGAGCCGCACCAATTTCCCGGTCGAGGGGAGCGTGTCGGCGGCCGTAACGATCACCGCCGCGCCGGACGGGCGATCGCTGATCTTCACCGGCTCGGTGCATAACCAGTCTTCGAACGCGGTGCGGCAGGTGCTGTTTCCCGACCTGATGGGGCTGGTGCCCGTAGGCGAGCCGGGGGAGACGGTGTTCCGGCATTCACTGGGGGCTTCGCGGCCGTTCATTGATCTGGCGCCCAACGAGGCCAAGCTGGCGGAGCAATACATGACGGATAACGCCGCGTTCGCCGCGGAATACAAGTCCGGCGGCCTGTTCAGCACGCTCGGCCTGCGCTGGCTGGATTACGGCAGCCTGAAGGGCGGGCTCAGCCTATATGCTCGCCAGTGGGGCTGGGACGAGCCGATCACGGTCCGGCTGCAGCTTTCCGAGGTGGAGCAGAAGCTGCGGCTGCTGGTGCGGCACGACCTGGTGCTGGCCCCGGGCCAGAAATGGCAGAGCGAGGAGTTTTGGCTGACGCCGCACGCCGGCGGCTGGGCCAAGGGCATCGAGCCGTTCCGCGCCTGGGTCAAGCAGCATTACCGACGGGAGTTTCCAGTGCCGAAACGCGTGCGCGAGAGCATCGGCTTCCGCACGGTGTGGATGTGCCAGTCGTATCCGAACGATCCGCAGGACGCGGCGTTCCGGTTTGCGGACCTCCCTGCGCTGGCCCGGGAAGCCGCCATGCACGGGCTGGAGGAAATGGTCATGTGGGGCTGGGTGCCGGGCTTTGAGCGGCCGCTGCCGCCTCCGTTCCCGCTGCTAGGCACGGAGCAGGATCTGTACGACGCGGTCAAGGCGTGCCGGCAGCTCGGCGTCACCGTGACGCCGTTCATCAGTGTGCTGCAGGCTACGAAGTCCAGCGCGCCCCGCTACGGGCTGGCGGTGGGGGACAACAACGGGTGGACCTATCACACCGAGTTGGTGCCGCGCTGGAACCCGCCCTACGCCTCGCAGCTCGCGTGCGTGGGTATCCCGACTTCGAATCCGCTCTGGCAGGAGGACGTCCTGGCCTCGTGCAAGAAGCTCGTGGACAACGGCGTTCCCTCGCTCGGATGGGATCAATATTGGACCACCACGGCCGCGGAGCCGAACATGCAGTCGCTGACGCGCAAGATCCGCGAGTATGCGCTCCAGCGCGATCCGGAGGCGAGCTTCAGTGGCGAGGAGCTGTGGAATCTAGAGGTCGATAGCGGCTACCTTGACTTCACGTGGGACTGGGGCGGCTGGCGCGATTGCGGGGCGCTGACGAGCGTGTTGCCGACGCCGCGGGTGAATGCGTGTATCGACCATTCGCCGCTGGCGGTGCGGCGAGTCTTCGCCGACAACCTGTACCTGAACATCATGCCGCGGCGGAAGGAATCGGCCAACGCGACGGATTGGATCGGCAACTATCCGGAGATGAGCGGGGCGCTGCGGCAGTGCGCGGCGCGGCGGAAGCAATTCCTGCCTTACTTCACCCAGGGCACGTTCATCGGCGGCTGCCTGCTGGCCGAGCCGTGCCCGGGTGCGCACACGGCGGCTTACATTCTGCCGGATGGGCTGTTGCTGGTGCTGATCAACGAGGGCGCGCCGCGGAGGGTTTCCTTCGCGGCGGACCCGGGCGCCTGGCTGCCGAAGGGCGAGGGCTGGCGCGTGCGGGCGTGGAGCGCCGACGGCAAACGGCTCTCGGAATCCAACCTGCGCGGGCCGGCCTGGCGCGCGAAGACGCCGCCGCTGGCCGCAGGTGAGATGATGTTGTACGAGATCACGCGCTGAGCGAGCCACTGGGCGGCCAGCAACGATACTGTCAGCGCCTCACCCGCGCAGCCTCAAGCACAAGCGGGCGCGCAAAAAAGCAAATCTGTCAGTTATTAATGAGACCGAAAAACAATTCTCCCTTAAATGAATCCATGAAAGTATATACATTCACAGTATGTGCGGCCATGGCTGTCGTCTTTGCAGGAACCCTGCTGTCCGTCGTTAGCGCCCCGGTCGGCGCTGACGCCGAGGTCTTGCTCAACCGCCAGTGGGCGGAGCAGGCGTTCTCGGAGAATCCCGCCGAGATCACACCTGCGAATCGACTGGTGATCGTCCACGAAGATGTGGCCGGCGACACCAAACTGGGCCGCTGCGCGGCGGTGGGTGGCCCGCCCATGAGGCTTGGGGATAAGGCCTACAAACATGGCATCGGGGTCAACTCTCTGAGCGTGATGCGAGTGGTCCTCGAGAAGCCGGCGAAGAGCTTTACGTCCGTCATTGGGCTGGACAGAAACGTGGACAACACGGCGGCTTCGGTCAGGTTTCACGTGGGCGTTGACGGGAAGGACGTGTTCGCCACCGACGTCATCAAGGCGGGCCCTGCCCCCAAGGCCATTGATGTGCCGCTAAGCGGCGCGAAGTCGTTTGAACTTACCGTGGATGTTGGCGGCGATGATCGCGGCTGGGACCAGGCCGACTGGGCCGATGCGAAGGTCGTGCTGCAGGACGGCTCGGAGCTTTGGCTGGACGATATCGCGCGGCAGGCGACGCCAGCAGGGGGCCTGCCATTCTCGTTCGTCTATGGCGGGAAGCATTCATCCGAGTTGATCAACGAATGGAAACGCGAGGTCAACGCCGAGAAGGTCAGCGACACGATCAACCGCCGCACTCTCATTCTGACCGACCCAACAACCGGACTTGAGGTCAAGGCGGTCTGCACGATTTATCTGGACACTGCCGGCATCGATTGGACTGTTTACTTCACGAACAGGGGAAGCAAGGATAGCCTCGTCCTCGAACAGATCAGAGCGGTTGATGCCACCGTTAGGATTGGGGCAGGGTCCGGCGTGGTGATCCACCGACTGAACGGTGCTCCGTGCGCGACCGACGACTGGATGCCCTTCGACCAAGCGGTTCCCGCCGGACAGAAGGTGGAGTTCGCGGCCACGAACGGCAGGTCGTCGAACGTCTCCCCCTGGTTCAACATCGACTGGGGTACTGGCGGGGTCATCACGGCCATCGGCTGGTCCGGCCAGTGGACGGCCTCCGTCGAGCTCAAAGCCGACAATCTTCGCACCCAGGCCGGGATGCAAAACCTGCATACCGTTCTGCATCCAGGAGAAAGCATCCGCAGCCCCCGGATCATGCAGCTCTACTGGCAAAGCGGCGACCCATATCGCGCCTATAACCTTTTCCGCCGCACCATGCTCGCTCATATCGTGCCGAGGTTAGACGGCAAGGTCGTGGAGCCGCCGATTGTGCATTTGAGCACGTCGTTCTACGAGCTGAATGATTCGAATGAGCAGAACGTGCTCTCGCACCTGGACTCGCTCAAGGGCTTGGGATTCGAGATGTTTTGGCTGGACGCGTATTGGACGGGGCCGAACGGATTCCCGAACAGCATGGGTAACTACGGATTACCGATTGAGCGGGCGGAGCCCAAGGACCGCTTTCCGCATGGCATGAAGGCCATCGGCGACGCGGTGGAGAAGGCGGGACTGAAGTTCCTGATGTGGTTCGAGCCGGAGAGAGTCGCTCCCGGAACCTACATCGCAAAGGAGCATCCGGAGTGGGTCATCGGTGGAACAGCCGGCGGGCTCTACAACCTCGGCATTCCTGAGGCGCGCAAGTTCATGACCGACTACCTGAACACTGTCATCAAGGAATACAAACTGACCTGCCTGAGAATCGACTACAACATCGACCCGCTGGGGGCCTGGCAATCCATGGACGCCAAAGACCCGAACCGGGTCGGAATGGCCGAGATGCGATATGTCGAGGGACTCTACCAGATGTGGGACGACATCCTGAAGGCGAACCCGAATCTCTTCATTGACGACTGTGCGAGCGGTGGCCGGAGGGTGGACCTGGAGGCCGTTTCCCGCTCGCTCGTGCTCTGGCGAAGCGACAATACGTGTGACATGCTCGATCACAATCCGAACACCGTCGTGTTCGCGGCACTCAAGAACCAGTTGATGAGCGCAGGACTGAATCGTTACCTCCCCTTTAGCACGGTCGGGCAGATGGGCGCGACCCCCTATCTCTTCCGAAGCGGCTTCAACGCCGGGATAGCCTTTGCCGAGGACATCCGCAGCAAGGACTACCCTCGCGACCTGGTGAAGCAAGGCATTGCCGAAGGCAAGAGGATTCGAAAGTACTTCTACGGCAACTTCTACCCGCTCTCAGATGTCAACGCGAACCCGCGCGATTGGTGTATCATGCAGTATCATCTGCCTGAAGCGAGAGGCGGCATCGTCATGGCGTTCCGCCGTGACAAATCGCCCTATGGCAGCTACAACTGCCAACTCCGAGAGATCGACCCATCGGTGACCTATCAGGTCACGATGTATCCTGGCTACGCAGCCGAGAAGCCCATCACGATGACAGGCTCGGATCTGGAGAAGCTGAACGTCGAGATCAATGAGAGTCCAGGGTCGGTAATCGTTGAGTACCAGCGGTTGAAGTGAAAGTGTTCGATTGCCGGCCCTTCGACAGAGCTCAGGATGAGCGGGTTGCGTTTGGGCGTGACCGTGCAGTCCTTCGCAAAGAACCGGCAGCCGAGGTAATTCTCCAGAAACGTATAGACGCTGTAGAGCTGGCCGCGGTCGTTGCCGCCGAGAAGCACGACGTCCTCGCCAACGGTCTTGATGGGCACACCGTCGCCGGTGAGCTTCTTGGCTATGGCGATCAGGCTATATCAGCAGCACGAGTACGCCGAGTGTTAAAACGTAGTTCATCGATTCTGTCCCCTCTTGCCTCTACTGCGCCCATCGCGAGCCCATAACTGCCCGGAAGCGCTCGACGTTTAGTTCGCCCTCGAGAGTGATCGTCATCTTGTCAGGACTTTGCTTCTTGGCGCGCCCGCCTGTACTTGATGACGCTGCGCGGGTGAAGGAGAATTGCTTTTCGCTCTCATTCATTGCAGCCCCATCCTGTTAGACCTTGCCGGGGGTGTCAACATGGGCGGTGCAACCACCGGTGGTGGGGCTTGGCGGCCCAGGTGCAACAAGTCTTTTAGCCGCTCGCGATAAAACGCGTTGGCAAACGAAAGGATGAGGAACGGCAGCAACGTGCCGAAGCTGATACCGGCCACCGACAACACCGTTCCAATCAGGATCTCCACCGGAAAGCCGACGGGGCTGAAAACCATCGCGAAGATGAAGAATGGACCGATAACTACCAGCCACACCACGAGCAATGCGGCGATGAGCCAGCAGCAGAGACGAAACGGGCCATAACGGCCACGACAAACCAACCCGGCCAGAGTAATCGCCACCGAAGTTATCATAGCGCCCGCCGCCAGCAGGATTCCCCCTTGCGCCATCTCCACCCCTGCCCCCTCGAGGCTTTGCCTGATCACGAAAGTCAGCACGCTGACGCTTCCCAGGGTCAGCAGAATTCTCAGCCATGCCAGCAAACGATGTTTCCATCCCAGGTAACAGGAGACCAACCACACCGCGGCCAGCCCGAAGCTCAGGGCGTTTACAGTTCCCCCGACTATGTCCGCCAAGCCAGAGGGCAGGAAAGTCATCTCCGACTGCAGCACGGGGCTCAGCGCGGCTACACATCCGATGGGAACCCAGATCCACCACGCTTGCCCGCAACGGTTGGGTTTGAGTGCCAGCAGCAACAGGATGACCAGCCATGGCAACAGCACTGGCAGAAGACTGGGCAAAGTCCAGTTGTAGCTGACCGGACTGCCTTCCCTGGCGCCAAGGCCACCCAGATCACTGACCGCCACGATCTTCAACTCACCGCTATCCGTAAGAGGTACTCGCCATGAGTACGAGCAGGTGCCGCCTCAGCCAAATTCAAATTTGGCCGACGCAATCTTCTTGTCAGCCCGATACGCTGCGAACTCGGGCTGCCGCCGGGCCCCGAGCAACTGATAGGTTTCTCCGCCCGCTCCGAGCAACTGGTAGCTCAAGTTCAATGACCTCCCGTGGCGATTGGCCGCGACCGAATTGGTGAGCGGACCGCCCACCTTCAGAACTGCCGGGCTGGCGGCGCTGACCTGCGTCACTTTGTCCTCAGGCAAACCGCTGAAACGGGCACCTGACTCGCGATAGGCTTCGGCGCCGCCTTGCTTGAGTTGGACCCGGCACTGGCCATACGAGCCGACCGGAACTTTCACTACTGGCGCCGGTTGGTCCAACACGACGGTGAACTTTGCTCCTGGCAGAATAAAGCGGTTGATGAATTTGCCGGTCAGCTTCAGTTCTCCCAATTCCGCCGGCCGTTCCTCCAGGCCAATTCGATACTTGGTCGCACCGGCTTCTTCCAGACAAGAGTAATCCAGATGGTAAGCCTGCTTGCCAAAAAACAAGTCGCGACAGAACGGGAAGCCGTCCAGCGAACCGTTTTGCAGGTCAAAGGACTCATTACGCGCCGCCCAGGGACGCAACAGCAGATAGCCACCCTCCGCGGTGCCAAGCTTCCCCGAGAGATTCTCGATAATCCCCACCTCCCAATCCAGTCCTTGCAGCGAAACCTTGCCGGACCAGCAGGACCGGGGCGCAACGTTCGCAATGACCTGGTTGTAATTATACAGGTGCAAATTCAACAGCACGGGATAAGTGCCCTGCGGCATTTTGAAGACCATCTGGACATTGGTGAAGGTCTGAGAATCAGTCGAATAGCGTACGGGTTCCGAGCAGGAGCAGACGCCGCCCGGATCATCCGTCAGATCCTGGTTCCGATTCAGGTCGAGGTAGAGCTTGCCTTTCGCCGGGTTCCAAACGAAGAGAACGAATTGGTCGGCGCTGTTCCCGAACTTCAGGGTTCCGCGAACCACCTTGCTCAGGCCAAGATTCGGTTCCTTTTTAAATGCCGCCGATTGGGTGCTGAGTGGGAGATTCCAGCTTGTGGGAGGTTGGCTGAACTCCCGGTAGTCAAGATACACCGTTTGGGTGGAATTCAGCGAAGTCGGCGACAGGCTGGTTTCCGCAGCGTAAAGTCTCCCCCCGAAGGCAGATGCGAGCCAAGCCAAACCCCACACCAGTAAAGATGCGGTGACCCACGGGGCCTGCAGATGGCTGAATCTCGTGTTTTTCATCTTCCGAGCTACCGCCGCGCGCCGGCGATACATCCAGATTAGACACCGGCAACCCAAATTCGTTTCAGAAAATCGATGCCGGCCAGACCATCGACAAAGGAACGGGGTTCAGCGGGCGGGACTGGAACGAGCCGGTCTGCTTGCGGGCAGTCGCGCCGGTTTCCTGAAAGCCGCCAGCAGGTTTTTAAACACCTTGCCGGACAATTCCGGGTCCAGCGGGTCTGCCTGTTCGATCGGCGTGTTTTCCTCGACGGTCAAATAAGAAAGAATCGGCCTCGGGAACGGGGAACGATTGGCAAAATTTGGACTGGCCATGCACGGATTCGACTGGGTATGGTGTCTATGTAAGTAAAAATGAGTATGACGAAACCTAAGACTCTGGAGCGAGACAGCCGCAAGCCGCAAAAGCCGCTGCCGCCGCTGTCCGTGCCTTCGGACGCACCGCTGAACGTCCCACCCCTTTTCCGCAAGATCGACTGGCTGGCCTTGGCCTTCACGTTCGGCGTCGTTTGGACGGTTTATCTCCTCACGCTGGCGCCCGAGCTGACCCTCGAAGACTCCGGTGAATTGGTGACCGGCGCATTTTATGCCGGAATTCCGCATCCGCCCGGTTACCCGGTTTGGTCGATTTATAGCTGGATGTGGACCGCCCTGCTGCCGATGGGCAATATGGCGTGGCGGGTCTCGGTGGGGCAGGCATTCTCCGGGGCGATCGCCTGCGGTTTACTGGCGTTGATGGTCTCGCGCGGCAGCAGCATGTTCATGGAGGGCATCGAGGAACTCAAGGAGATGACGGGCAAATGGGAAAGCGCCATCTGCCTGGTCTCGGGCATGACCGCAGGCTTGCTCCTGGGGCTCGACGGGTTCATGTGGAAGGAGTCGGTGGTGGTCAACCGCATCGCCGTCACCAGCGTGCCGTGGTTCCTGGCGGTGATGGTGTGCCTGCTGCGGTGGATTTATGCGCCCCACCAGTTGCGGTATGCGTACTGGGCGGCGTTCCTGTTCGGGGTTTGCCTGACGTTGCATCAGAGCCTGCTTGTCGCCGCGTTGGCCATCGAAATCGCCATCGCCGCCGGCAATCCGCGCTTGGGCCGCGACGCCTTCTTCGGCAACTTCCTGGTCTATCTGGCGGACTATCTGGTGATGGGGTTCACCGGCGACCACATGTTCCATAACATTGGCACCAAGTCCGGATTGTTAGTCCTCTTCAACGTGATCGGGATAGGTTCGCTCATCGCCAGTATTTGGCTGGCGATCCGCACCAAGGGCCTGGGCACTTACTGGAAGTCGGTGCTGATCATGGCCGGTCTCTGGGGGCTGGGGGTTTCGTTTTACCTCTACATGGCGGTTTCGGGCATGACCAATCCGCCCATGCAGTGGGGCTATCCCCGCACGGTGGAAGGGTTCTTTCACGCCCTCAGCCGCGGGCAGTATGAACAGCCCAACCCGACCAACCTGATCACCGAACCTCTCCGGTTCCTTAGCCAGTTGCGCATGGTCATCGAAGGCGCCGCCGATGAGTTCACCTGGGTGTATCTGTTCATCGCTCTGATTCCCTTCGTGTTCTTCTTCAAGATGCAGAAACGCGAACGCGCGTGGATCATCACCCTCACAGCCATGTACGTTTTTCTCGGCGGGCTGTTGATCATCCTGCTCAGTCCATCGCTCGAAAAAGCCTCGGCTGACCTCGTTAAAGTCTTCCTGTGTTCGTCCCATACAATCGTCGCCCTCCTCATTGGCTACGGGCTCGCCCTCACAGCCGCCTTTATGGCCACCCATTACCAGAAGTTCCGTCTCTGGGGTCTGGCGGGCGGCATTGTCGGGGTCGTGTTGGCACTGTTTTGCCTCTGGGATGTGACCGGCAAGCACTACTTCGGTCCCGCCGGCCCGCCCAACCCGCTCAGCCTGTCGGAACTGATTCACTGGATCGTCCAGGCCTTTGCCAAAAACCAATATGGCATGCCGATCTACGCCAACCTTCTGTTGCTGGCGATCTCGGTTGCGTTCGTTCTGGCGCTGTTGGTTTATCGCCAGCGCGGCCCGCTGCTGATTACGCTGTGCCTCTTTGCCGCTATGCCGCTTTGGTCCGGCTTGGCCCATTGGTTCAGCAGCGATCAGCGCAATCACTGGTTCGGCTACTGGTTTGGCCACGACATGTTCACGGTGCCATTCACGGGCGCGGACGGCAAACCCTTGTACCCCCAGATGGCCAAAGACGCCGTGCTATTCGGCGGCACTGATCCGGGCCGGTTTTGCCCCACTTACACCATCTTCTGCGAGAGCTTTACACCGCATAATTGCCAGCCTGCGGAGGACCAGAAGTTTGATCGCCGCGACGTTTATATCATCACCCAGAACGCCCTGGCGGACGGAACCTATCTGTGCTACATCCGGGCCCACTACAACCGCAGCACGCAGATCGATCCTCCGTTCTTCAGCGAATTGGTCCGGATCGCGCTCAAAGACAAGGAGTACCAGACGAACCTGCTCGCCCGGGCGGTGCAACCGTTAGACCGGTTTTTCACCGGGCTGGGCGCCCGGGTTGAGAAGCGCCGCCGCACTTACACCTCGTGGTTCACGGAAAAGACCTTCACCGATCTGGGCGCCTTCACCGCCCGGCTGCGTCCCGGAGCGCTCCAGGATCCGGTGTCCAAGCATCTCTACGATAACCTAAGTCCGGAGACCCAAAAGCTGCTTGCCGACCAACGCGACGAAGGTCGTCTGCGCCGAAACCTCGCCAATGACATCAACCAACTGCTGGAACGCGAACTCCAAATCAAGGAGCGCCTTAAGGCCAAGAGACAGGAGAAAGACGCGGTGGACCAGGACATCGCCGACGGCAGCACGTCCGAGAGCTTGCGCAGGGCGCAGGACCGGCTCGCGAAAGAGATCGCGGAGCTGTCCAAGGTCGGCTCGCTCTACGAACCAGAACGCTTCAAGCAGGTGGCGGTGTCGGAATACCTGACCGATTTCATCAAAGAGAACCCCCAAAGCTGGACCCGCATCCGCCTCAACCGACTGCTGCTGGAAGCGGCTTACCCTAAAGAAATCGACAAGAGCCTGGGCGGGGTTTACCCAGACCGGGAAATCTACACGGCAACGCCCGAGGATTCACAACGTTGTTTCCAGGAATACATGGCCGATGCCTCGAAGCGAATGCAGTCGGGCCAGTTGAAGCCGGGCGAAGACGTGAAAGTCATCGACAACCGGGTGCAAGTCTCAGGCCAGGTAGCAGTGATGAATATCAACGGCCTGCTCACCAAGGTGATCTTCGATCACAATCCGAAGAATGAATTCTATGTGGAAGAGAGCTTCCCGTTGGATTGGATGTATCCCTACCTGACGCCCTTTGGCATCATCATGAAGATCAACCGCCAGCCTCTCCCGACCTTGACGGATGACATCCTTCAGCGGGACCACGACTTCTGGACACAGTTCTCCAAACGGCTGATCGGCGACGTGGTTAAGTACGACACCCCCGTCAAGGAAATCACCGATTGGATCGAGAAGACCTACCTGCGCAAGGATTTCACCGGCTTTACTGGCGATCGCAAGTTCATCCACGATGACGACGGGCAAAAGTCCTTTTCCAAGCTGCGCAGTTCCATCGGCGGTATCTACGCCTGGCGCCTGTCGCAAGCCCCGCCGGAATATCGTCCCAAATCCAACGCCGAATACCAACGACTGCTCAAGGAAGCGGATTTCACCTTCCGTCAGGCCTTCGCGTTTTGTCCGTACAGCCCGGAAGCGGTCTTCCGCTATGCTCAAATGCTGCTCCAACTCCAGCGTTTCGACGATGCGCTGCTCGTGGCGGAAACGTGCCTGAAACTGGATCCCTACAACGGCCAGGTCCGTGGTCTGGTAGAAAACGTCAGAAAATACAAGAAGGACACCGCCGGGGTCGAACAACTCAGAAACAACTTCCAACGCAAGGAAGAGGAAGTGCGGAGAAACCCGGCGAACTTCCAGGCGGTCTTCGATCTCGCCGGGGATTACCTGCAAATTCAGCAAACGGATCGCGCCGTCCTTACCCTCGATGGCGTGCTCAATCATCCCCAGGCCGATGCCAGCGCTCTTCGCGGGCTGCTTCAGGCCTATTCCAGCTTCGCTAACACCGCCGGCGTGCAAAAAACCGTCGAGAAGTTCGAGACCCTCGTGCGCGCTAATCCGGGCAGTTTTCCGGCGGCGCTCGGTTTGGCGGAAGGATACCGGCAGTTGCAGAAAACTGAGGCGGCCAACCAGGCTGTGGATGAGGTGTTCAATAATCCCAAGGTGGATGGAAACGCCGTCCTGGGCGCGGCGGCTCTTTACGCGGCGATGGGAAATATCCCCAAGCTCGAGGCGGCATTGGAGAAGTTGACCAAAGTGATGCCGGATAGCCCTGAGGGTTGGTACGACCTCGCTGCCTTAAAATCGGGTCTCGGCAAACTGCCGGAGTCGATGGCGACGCTCAAACAGGCACTCGATTTGAACGCCAAGCGGCTGCAACGCAATCCCAAGGCGCCGGATTTGCTGGCTACTGCCCGAAAAGAGGAGCGTTTCAACCCGCTCCGGCAATCGCCCGAGTTCGAGAAGCTGGTTCCGCCCCAGTCCAAATCCAAAGCCGAAAACTGAGGCCGAGAGAGGTTTCCTATTCCCGGCGAACGCGGTGCTGGTCAGTTGCATACGGTCTTTTTAGGTTTTCTCTGCCGCCACCGCGATTGCCGCAGCCAGATTCCGCAGGAAACCAGGAAGGCGGCTCTGAGGTTCATTCCTGAACCCGGACCAGCGTCTTCACTGCCCGGTTGCCGGAGGCCATGGACTGGAACAGCGTCGGCAATTCGTTCAAGGAACATTCGCCATCGACAAAATCCCGGGCGCACACCAGGCCCGCTTCGATGTGCTTCAGCGCGCGACGGATCGTGCGCGGCGTGTGGTGAAAGCTCGCCAGCAGCTTCAGATTGGAATAGTGAATGCGCGCGGTGTCGAGCGACACCGTCGCGCCGGAGGGACACCCTCCGAAGAAGTTCACCGTGCCGCCCTTGCGCACGAGGCGCACCGCCGCGGCCCACGTTTCCGGTTTGCCAACAGCTTCGATCACCACATCGAAGATCGAGCCGGCGGGGATAACCGCCGCTAAATCGCTTTGTCGGCTGACGTTGAAGACCAGTTGTGCTCCGAGGCGCCGGGCGGTGGCCAGGCGCGCAGCGCCGCGGCCCGCCACCGTGATCAGGCAACCCAGACGCCTGGCCAGCGCGACGAACATGAGACCAATCGGTCCGGCACCGATCACCAGCACCCGTTGGCCGGCGCGCAATTGCGTATCTTCGACCCCCTGCACCACGCACGCCAGCGGTTCCACCAGCGCAGCGTCGCGGAAATCAGTGCCGGGCTTGAGCCGAAGCAAGTTCTTTTGCACCAACCGCGCCGGAACAACAATGGATTTTGCGTACGCGCCATTTAGAAACAGCAAATCATCGCACAGGTTTTCCTGATGGTTTCGACAATAAAAACATTCGTCGCAGGGCGCGGAGTTGGCCACCACCACACGCTCACCCACGCGCCACCTGGCCACGTCCGGCCCCAATTCGGAAATCACCCCCGCGAACTCGTGTCCGAACTTCGCGGGCGGAATGATCATCCGCGCGTGATACCCACGCTTGAAGACTTTCAGGTCGGTGCCACAGGTAAGCGCGACCTCGATGCGAATCCGCACCTCGCCCGCTTGCAAGGGTAGCGGCGTGACGTTCTCGACGCGGATATGTTCTTTGCCGTGGAGTACTGCAGCTCTCATAGCGTGTCTTCTCTATTATCACAAATCCAGCGGACTGAAAGATAACTTTCTATTGGAGTGACCGGAAAAATAGAACTCTTGCTCCCACCGGGCCGCCTGCGGATCGAGGTATTCCTGAAAGAACATGCGGTCCAGAGAGACTGTTTCGCAGAAAAATGCCGTATCGAGCAGGATCAAGCGGAAGTTCGACAAAGGTGACGTGCTTCACAGCCAGTGATGTTGCCGATACCATGCCAGAGTCTGCGCCACGCCAGCTTCCAGCGTGGTGGGGCAGGCATAGCCGGTTTCGCGCTCCAATCGTGCGGAATCGCACACCCAGCCCGGTGCGCGCAACTCAGCGAATTTTTGCAGGCTCAGGACGCTGGCCTTTCCGGTCAGACGCGATATTGCCTCCTGCGCCAGGCAGATTGGCCATAAGAACGCGGTGGGCAGTGGCAAGGGCAGGGTCCAGACCTTCATCTGAGCGGCAATTTCGCTGGCCATGATCCGTGCGGTTACAATCTCTCTTGCTGCAACAAAATAGGTTTTGCCCGCCGCCGCCGGGTGCTGAAGACAGGTTACGATGGCTTCGGCCAAATCCTTCGCAAAAACAAGGCTTAGAGCCTGTTTTCCACCCGGCTTTGGCAAAATGTGGCTTTTCACGGCTCGGAAAAGCCGCAGAAACTCCGCGTCACGGGGACCATAAACGGCCGGTGGCCGCAAAATGACATGCTCGGCACAGCAATGGGTTTGCACTTCCCGTTCACCGGCCAGCTTGCTCTTGCCGTATTGAGAAACGGGCCGGGGCGAATCGGCTTCGACTGCCGGTTTCTCGGGGACAGCCGGTCCGGCGGCGGCCAGGCTGGAGATGAGCACGACCCGTTGCACCCGACCTTGCTGGGCGTTCACCGCTTCGACGACATTGCGGGTTCCGACCTGGTTAATTGAATAGAAATCCGAAATGCGGCGCACCTTGGTAGCGCCCGCACAGTGGATCACGTGAGTGATGCCCGCCATCGCTTGCCGGAGGCTTTCCAGATCGTCGATCGAGCCGGGGCGCAGTTCGACGCCGGACAGGTGGGGTTCGATGAAGCGTTGGTTGCTGGTGGGACGGAGGAGGAGGGTGGTCGCCAGACCGCGCTCGCGGAGGCTGTCGAGAATGTGGCTGCCAACAAACCCGCTCGCTCCTGTGAGCAATATCTTCAATCAAATCAGGCCGAATTCCTTGCCTACCTTGCCCAACTTCTCGAGGGCGAAATCAACTTGTTTGTCCGTGTGAGTGGCCATCAGGCTGATACGAATCAGTTCCTGCCCGGGTGCCACGGCGGGGGAGACGATCGGGTTGACGAAGATGCCTTCTTCCTGTAACCGCTTGCAAACCTTGAACGCAACCATCAGATCGCGGCAATAGACCGGCAGAATGGGTGTTTCCGAATCGCCCAGGTCAAAACCCAGATCGTAAAGGCCTTGCTTCATCCGCCGGGTATTGTGCCAGAGTTGCGCGATGCGTTCCGGCTCCTGCGACATAATCTCGAGCGCGGCCAGCACGGCAGCCGAATTGGCCGGGCTCATGCTGGCGCTGAATATCAGCGGCCGCGAGTGGTGCTTCAGATAATCGATCGTCTCGGCATCAGAGGCAATGAAGCCCCCGAGGCTGGCCAGCGACTTGCTGAACGTGCCCATGATGAGGTGGACTTGATCGGTCAGCCCAAAATGACTGGCTGTGCCAGCGCCGTTCTGGCCCAAAACACCAATCGAGTGCGCGTCATCCACCATTACGGTGGCGCTGTGTTCGCTCGCAATCCGGCAAAGCTCCGGCAACTGAATAATGTCGCCTTCCATGCTGAAAACCCCGTCCACGACGATCAGTTTGCCGGCTCCGGGCTCGATCTTCTCGATGCGGCTTTCCAGTGCGGCCATGTCTTTGTGGGCGAAGCGAAGGAATTTTCCCTGCGAGAGCAGGCATCCTTCGACAATGCTGGCGTGATTGCTCTTATCGCCCAGGACATATTCACCCTTGCCGACCAAAGCACTGATAACACCGAGATTGACCTGAAACCCGGTGCTGTAGAGCAATACCGCCTCTTTGCGGACCAGTTTGCCCAAGGCGGCTTCCAACTCCAGATGAATGTCCAGCGAGCCGTTCAAGAAACGCGAGCCGGCGCAGCCAGTGCCGTATTTTGCCACCGCCGCCTGCGCGGCAGCTTTGATTTTCGGATGGTTCGTAAGCCCCAGGTAGCTGTTGGAGCCGAGCATCAGAACCTTCTTGCCCTCGATTACGACCTCGGTGTCCTGCGCGGAGGAAATGGTCCTAAAATAGGGGTACACGCCCAATTCCCGCAATTGGGCCGCTGTCCTAAAATTACTGACCTTATCGAGCACGCCGACACGTTGCGAGACGATTGGGGGCTTTCGGCGCACCGCGCGGTTGTTAATCTCGTGGGCTGCAGCCGGCGGGAGGGATGGGTATAAATCAGGCTGATCGGCCCGGCTCTCCTCCAGCGTGGGAGTCTTCTCTTGATAAATCATAAACAGGCAAGGCGTCTTGAAACGAATTCAACTCAACGATTGATCAACCGCTTCGCCTTCATAACCCAAAGCCAGCAGCTTGTTACAAACTCACCGTCGCTTCTCATATTATCTAGAACCAACCACCGCTCAGCAACCAATATTCGACCTTTCTACGGTCTCTCTTTTACGCTTTATCACCCGGCTGGCAAGCATTAATTTAATCTGAAGCGGCGCCCTGCCACTTGGGCAGCCAAAATGACCTTCTGCCGCTGCCCTTCCTGCAGCAGGTATAACCCCGGTCAGCACAGGCGATTTTGGATGGGATTGGGTGGTTTCGGCTTGTCAAATCGAGTCTAAGGCGACTGCTGGAGCCGATAGTAACGCGGCCCGTCCAAACCGCCGGATTGGGAGCCATCGTCGAGGAACCAGAAAGCGCCGTTGGTCGAGGTGAGGATGTTGGTGAACGTGTTCCAGGTCGGCGGACCAATCGAGTCCGTCCACTGGACCTGAAACGCATTGTTTGCCGGCGTGCTCCACTGCAGCGCCACACCGTTGATGCTCCACGTGATGTCGGTAATGCGGATCGGTGGGAGCCACGGGATGAGCGCTAAACCCTCGTGAACCCGAAAGAAATAGCACGGTGACGGCAGCGGAACGCAATACGTCGTGAGAACATCGGCGGCGGTAACCGTCGGAGAAACGGTAACCCAGTTTGTGCCATTCACGTCGGTCTTGCCCTGCACGTAATATTCGATGCCGGGAAGAGATGTCCAGTCGAAGCAGAAGCTGTCGCCGAACACCTGGTAATTGGTAATGACGATGTTCGTCCCATAAACCGGGAACTCGGTCGCGCGAATCGCATAAGTGACGGGGCCGCCCGCGACATTCACCGCTGAAATGAACCAGTCGCCGGGGGTCAACGGCACGGGGCTTGAGAAGTCGAACAAAACAATCAATTCATCGTTTAATCCCGGATTGGCGCTCCGATACGTGTAGTTTGTCAGCGTGGCCGGCGGCAGCCCTTTGCGCGCCACAAGTGTTATGTCCGCGGTGGGCCCATTGATTTCAAATTGGGCGCGGACCGCGTTCGAGGTGACCGTGTAGAGATAATAGTCGGTGGCGTCACCCGCTCCGAAGTTGGTATTCAGGCAAGGAATGCCATTGGTGATTGTGATGACGAAAATGTCGAATGTCACCTGCAAGGTGGCGATGACATTGGAGGTTCCCTCGTTCTGGACGCCCAGGTAATACCGCGCGCCGGAAACCAGCGGGGGCCATCCGCCCGCGTTCAGGGTCGCGAAACCGCTGGTCGAAACGGACAGCAGCGTGGTTTCGCCAGCGTTGGTGCCGGTGGGTGGATTCGTCTGATTGAAGAGCAGGTTCACCGGCGCCGAAGCATAGACCAGGGTATTGGTCGCTCGGGACGCCCACGCGGGCACATCGACGTAGAAGCAGGCGACTTGACCCGGGGGAATGGTGTTCGTGCCGGGACCGGCGGAAGTCAAACCGATGGGAACCGAAACGGGGTCCTGAAAGACGAACCGTAATTCCCAGGTGACCAGTTTCGGGGTGGGGTTGACGGCCCCGGCGCGGGTGTCGCGCATTTCCAATTGCCATTCGCCGAAGGCGTGCTCGCCGACCAGGTCGTTGAGTGATTGTTCGGGAAAATAATACAACTCCGCATTCGTTCCGGCGGGCACAAAAGGCGCAGGTGCAAACTTGATGGGAACCTGTGCCAAATTGGTGTTTTCGGTGAAGATTACGTAGCCGGGCTCAGGGCTGGCGATCGTGGCGGTGTAAGTCCACAGCGTATTGGTGTCGTCGTTGTTTCCCTCGTTCATGATAATCGCAACGTTGGAAGAAGCGCCCGGCCCGAACGGAATAGAGACATGATTCGCAAAACTGACCAGCCCTGAATTATAGATCAAAACGTTCTCGTAATAGACATGCATCGTGTCCGGGGCCGCGTAAAACTGGTAGTCCACCAGCATTATGCCCTGGGTTAGTCCCGCCGGCAGAACATTGGTTTGGGCATTGAAATCGCCCGAACTCTTGCTGGAGACGGCATTGGTTCTGAGCACAATGCCGCCCAGACCGTTAGTGGTGGCAGCGCCGCGATCCTCGAACAGAAGGACGCGCGCGCCGCTGGGACTGATCAGGGTAAAGGCCATGTCGGAGATGCGCGGGTGATCCACGTGCAACCGAACCTCGACGGAAGCGATCGGTTCGGTATTTGACACCAAGAGGGTGGCGTTGGTGACGGCATCATCAAGGATGGATATCGGCCCGACGCCAGCATGGATAATAGGGAGGACAGTGGCGGGGTCCAATGCCACTTCCGCATTCATCCGGATGGTCTGCGGAATTCCATTCGCATTGAAGACGCCGAGGAAGTAGCGGCCGGGGTTGAGCGGGGGCAAAGCGGACTGGTTCATGGACAAACACCCGCCGGCGGTGCTGACGGCCAGCATTTGGTCCCAGGCGGTTTGGGTGGGGAGACTGCCGCGGCGGAGGTAAAGCCCCAGCGACTGGGGTGTCGCGGAATCGTTGCCGACGCAAACCGTGAGGTTTGTCGCGCCGATAGGCACGTCAATGAAGTCGTAGCTGAACGCATTCGTGAGCACTTCCCGCGGGGCGTCGTTGCTGACGTTTTGCGGGTCGAGCCGGATCGCCAGATTCGCGACTCCGCCGGTGTGGGTGAGGACCGTGTCAGACATGTCGAGGAGCCAGACGCCCATTCCCTGTTCGCCGATGAAGTTGCACAAGCTGGCCGGGCTGTCCGTGTGCCGGGCACCGGGAATGTCCCCTTCGCCGTTGTCTTCCCAAATATATGTGTATTGGTAAGGAACAGGGTCAAGCGGCGGAAAAGAATTGCTGTTGAGCACGGCCAACTTCCGGCCATCTGAGAGCGTGCCGAGGAGGTCGCTAAAACTCTCGTGCCAGATTTCATTGGTGACCACGACCCGCCTCACCGGTATGAGCGCAGGGGCGAGAGCGACCACATTGGTTGTGCCTGGCCGGGCCGCACTGCCGTCCGGGATCGCGGCAGGCAAGTTGATGCCGCGCAGAATCCAACTCCCATTGGTCTCCTGCGTGGCGAAGGGATCGAGGCTGAACACACCCATAAGGGAGTATTCCGCGGCTTGCTGGGTCTCCGCCTTCACGCCGACGTAATACTGGCCCGGGGCGGCATTGCTGTACACGATCATTTCCATTCCGCCACGATTGAGCGACTTGTCGGCTGCGGCAATGGCCGCGGGATCCAAACTGATCAGGGCGGGATCCGTTGAAACATAAAGGTCAATGTCCGCAGCAATGGGCCTGGCGCGATTGAGGTTAGTCTCGTGAACGCTCGCGGGCGGAAAAGCGAGGGGGGTCGGCCGGAACGTGACGAAGGCGGCATTCGTGTAGGCCTGGTCGTTTGTAACGACATAGAAGTGCCATTGGCTGGGAGAACCGGGGGTGATGAAGCCGCTGGATCCGCCCGGCCAGGGAATGACGCCTTGGTCGAGTGAAGGCGTGTTGGCGCCGACACGCTGGTTGACCAGGAGCGCGCCCGACACCCCCGAGGCGGCGGTTAAGGCGTTGGTAATGAAGGTCACGTTGGACGAAGTAATGGAGGTGATCGGGTTGTCGCTGAGCGCCAAGGCGTCGGCTGCCTGGCCATCGCCGCTGGAAATGACCAGCGCATAATCCTGCGCGACGTTGTTGGTTTGAACGGTGACCGCATTGACGTTGACGCTTCGGGCAATGACGGTGAATGAGTAGTTAGTAGCGAGCGGCGGTGCCAGATAGACGTTCTCGACGTTGTTTACCACGTCCAGGTTAGGAGGCAGGTTGGTGTCCCAAGGCGCATTGAAGCTGGCGTCGGCGGGAAAGTCGTTGCCCAAAAAGACATCGCCGGTGACGAGGTTGGTGATGACAAGGTCGAGATTGTTGACGAGCTTCAGGCTGGCGGCAGGGTTGCCAGGCGGGTCGGTCCAGACCAGCGTGACGCGCAGCGGCTGGCTGGTCGCCGGGTCCGAGAGCGAAACGAAGCGGGTATGGCTCTGACCGCTGGCCAGGGCATCGGCCGGACTCTGATCAAACAGCAGCATCGAACTGCTCGGTGAACTCAGGTTGGTCAATGTGGTGGGCAGGCTGTTGGTAAGGTTAATCAGGCCCCAACCCTGGGAGTTCGTGGGAGCGCTGACCTGGAAGTTGTAGCGGGCGCTGAGGGTGCGCGCCCCGTTAATCAAAAGTGCCTTCATCAGCGCAGGACTGTTAGTGAAGCTGCTCCGCTGGAAGAACTCCTGCATCAGGGCCAGGGCGCCGGATACCTCGGCGGCGGCCATGCTGACGCCCGATTCATACCGATAAAACGGTCCGAGAGTGTTGTTCACATTGCTCAGGACCGCCAAATAATTGCAGTTGTTGGTTGGGTGATAGTAAGCGCTTTGGTCCCATTGCGTTGAACGGGCAGCGGCAATGAACGTTCCCGGAGCGGTTACGTCCGGCTTGAACCGGCCAAAATCGCCTTCGATACCGACCCCAACATTTCCC
>JBAXTC010000420.1:0-6970 GCA_037130375.1 Verrucomicrobiota bacterium
GTGCGCCGACTGCCGTCGACGGCTACGTTTTTGTAGGTTCTTGAATCTGCCCTGCCTGTCACAAGCGCCGGTTCAAAAACCATTTGCACCCTCAGCACTCTGTGCTAACTTGCCGCCATCCTTTACGACTGAAGGAATGATATATATGAAGAAAACTACTGTATTGGTTATAATGGCTGGTCTCCTGGTTGGTCTGCAAATTGCCCGCGCAGGCGATATTGCCGGAACGATTACCCTTAAGGGCACGCCGCCGAAGGAAAGGGATATCACCCCGCTCAAGGACGACGCCACCTGCGGCAAGTTGCACTCTGACATGCCGACCACTCACTTTTATGTCGTCGGGCCAAAAGGCGAATTGGCTGACGTAATCGTTTCCCTGCAAGACATCAGCGGGAAATCGACGGGGCCATCGGCGCCGGCAGTGATTCTGGACCAAAAGGGCTGCGAGTATGCCCCGTCCATCTTCGCCGTGCAGACCGGACAGAAGATCACTGTTAAGAACTCAGACCCGGTCCTGCACAACGTGCATGTGGACCCGGCGCAGGGCTCTGGTAACACGCTGTTTAATGAAGCTCAGTTGAGCGGTTCGCCCGACAAGACCTACGTTCCGACCAAACCGGAAATGTTTCTCAAATTGAAGTGCGACGTCCATGCCTGGATGTTCGCTTGGGTTAGCGTGTTCGATCATCCGTACTTTGCCGTTTCCGGCAAGGATGGTTCTTTCAAGATTGCCAATGTGCCGCCCGGCAAATACAAGATTCAGGCCGCTCATCGCAAAGCAGGGGCGGTGACTCAGGAAATCGAGGTCAAGGAAGGCGAATCCGCCAAAGCTGATTTCACCATTGAAGTTAAGTAATTTCGGCGACCGGCAGACCCGTTATGGTCGTTTTGTAACATAACGGTTTTGCGGCGCGGGTCGTGTTTTCTTACCTGCCAAGCGAGACTTATCCGCGCTAGAATACTTCGGCTGTCAACCCGGTCATCTGCCGCACGGTCTGAGCAATGCGGGAGAGAACTTTGAGCGGCAGATGACCGCTCGCAGAGTTTAGCGAGGGACGGGTGGCGGAGTAAATCTGCACAAGAGAAATCTGGGCGCCGGCTTTCTTGAGATCCAGCAGGCGGCGAGCGTATTGTTCAATCTCTTCCAACGGTGGCTCTTCGTCATAGATAGCCGGGAAAAGACTTTGAATGACCACCGGCCGCTGGCGGGCAAAGGCCAGGATATTCGACAGTATTTTGCCCAGCGGGACTTCGGCACGGTTGACCTTGTTGAGGTAGGCTTGGGTTCCGCCGTCGAGTTTGGCCCACACCTCGTCGCTCCGGGTGATATGCTTCAGGCCGTGATGCACATGAGGCAGGTCCAACCCGGTGGCATTGGTGATGAGCACAAGCTTGAAGAAAGGAAAACCGCAGAGCGCGCGGACATGCACCACCGCCTGGAGCGCCTCAGCGAAATTGGGCGAGAGGGTTGGTTCGCCGTCGCCACTCAGGGCCACATGCCGCAATTGGAGCAATTCATCCGGCAACGCCCGGTACCAGGGGCGTTCTCGCAGACGGCCGCTCTGCACGAAGATCAGCGTTCGCTTCAACTCCGCCGCCATCTGCTCCACGTCCAGTCGCTCTCCGCCAAGATCCTGGTCCCGCGGCACCTCACAATAGACACACTTAAAATTGCAGTTCTTGTCGGGATTGATGTTTACGCCGACCGATAAACCGCGGGCACGCGCGGAGACCACGACATAGACGAAACGGTTGTCCAGGAAGTCGCGCGGCGAGCCAAACGCTGTTTCCAGAACTCCGTTGGGTCGCCCCGGCATCTTCCGTCTCCTTTCGGCGGGTTCGGCCAGTTCGGTGGTCTTTTCAGTCAATTCTTCCACAATTTCTAATCCACCTTAAGCTTCCAGCCAATCCCTCACTACACGATGCTTGGCAAAAAATGGACATTTCTTGGCTGTTTTGTTGCCGAATATCCCGATCCGTAGCAGGGCATGGTGTCGGCGACGCCGCCCAGGCGTTTTTGCCTGAGCGCGCATCACGAACATCGACTTATAGCTGCGGACGCGATTGGATGATATACTTTCGGCTAAGAAATGGTTTAATCGAACGATACCGACATGGCCAACCTACTGGCAGAATTCAAGCAGGCCGCGATTGCCAACACGCTGCGCGGGTGTCAGCTATTCGCCGGTCTCTCGCCGGGCGATCTGAATGCGATTGCAGACATCACAATCGTTAAGTCGCTCGACAAAGGGGACTATCTGTTTCGCGAAGGGGCGCCGTCGCAGGGTTTTTTTGTTGTGCAGAAGGGCGCCATTAACGTTCATCGCGTCAACGCCACGGGCAAGGAACAGGTCATCCACATCTTTCGCGCTGGCGAATCTTTTGCCGAAGCCGCTCTGGCAACCATGTCCGGCTACCCAGCCGACGCCCGGGCCGTGGAATCCTCGCAGGTTCTGCTGGTGCAAAAATCAGGGTTCCTTTCCCTGCTCAAGCGCCAGCCCGAACTGGCGCTCCGGATGCTGGGGTCAATGAGCCTGCATTTGCGCACGCTGGTTGGACAGCTCGAGGACATGACCCTCAAAGACGTCGAGACGCGGCTGGCGAACTGGCTCATTAAGCGCTGCCCCAACCCGGAATCCACCGACCCTGTTGCCATGGAACTTAAGACCACCAAGCGCGTCCTCGCCGCCGAGTTGGGCACCGTCAGCGAGACCTTCTCGCGCACCCTTGCCAAATTCCGGAAGCAGAAGCTGCTGACGGTCAAAGGCAAAACCGTCATCGTGTTGTGTCCGGGCAAGCTTAAAGAGTTGCTTCGGCGCAATCTTGGCGAATAAGCAGAATCACCAAGAGCGCGCGTCAGAAACGCCAACAGCAGGGAATGAACCGCAGATGGCGCAGATGAACGCAGATGGGAGCGTGCCCGGCCCGGCACCCATCAAGGAACCTTGAAGTCCCTTTCCGCACTACTCGTTTGCGAGGTTCACTCCCAGTCCGACGGGCGCAAGTCTGCCTTGGCTTCCTTTATCGCACGCTCAAGCACACGTACAAGCCCCAGGTTCGGGCTGCGGTCGGGTGTGAAAGCCGATATGTTCTGAACCTGGCGCGATAGCTGAGCATGTTCATGTTCATCCCGCCGTACAAACAAACGAGGCAGCCTGGTCCTTTAACTGCGTCCGAAACTCGTTCATGCCGTGCAGTCGCACCTCGGAGTGAGCGGTCGTCAATCGGAAAGATTTGATTCCCGCCGCCCTTTTTCTACCATCAGGGATGGAAATGATGATCCGACGAGCTGGATTGCCCGATGCGTCCGTGATTGCCGATTTCAATCTGCGGCTGGCGGAAGAAACCGAGGGCTTGCGCCTGGACCCCGCATGCGTCGAAGCCGGCGTGGGCGCGCTGTTAAAGGACCCAGCCAAGGGCGTCTATTTCGTCGCCGAGATCAATGGCACAGTTGCCGGCCAGTTGATGATCACCTACGAATGGAGCGATTGGCGCAACGGAAATCTCTGGTGGATTCAAAGCGTTTACGTGAAGCATGAATTCCGGGCGCAAGGAGTTTTTCGACGGCTCTTTGAACATCTGAAGGCCTTGGCTCAGGAGCAGAATAATGTCGTGGGCTTGCGGCTTTATGTTCATGCGGACAATGCGCGCGCACAGCGTTCTTATCAGAACCTCGGGATGATGCGCACGAAATACGAAGTGTTCGAGCTGGACCTGAGGGGGCACAGCGGCGGAGCGGGATGAGTTGGCCGCAGGAAGAAGTCATCCAAGCGCCAAGATAAAACGCCCTGAAAGCTTCCCACTGATAAAACAGGTGTCACCACCTTGACGGCCTCCGTGTTGGAGTTAATGGCAAACCCGGCCGGGTAACGGAGCTAACCTGCCAGCGCCGCCTCAACCGCCGGCGGGAAGATTTCCTCCACATCCCCTTCCAGTCGCAGCGTGACTTCCGGCAAGTCATCGTGCTCGGTGGGCCCGCGATTGATGATCACGTACGGCGCGCCCCTGGCCGCCGCCAGCAACGGGAGGTTTGCCGCCGGATAGACCGACAGAGTCGAGCCGAGCGCCAGCACGAGGTCGGCGGTCTGGGCGGCGGCTTCGGCGCGATGGAGATCTTCGTTTCGCAAGTTCTGGCCGAAGCTGATCGTCGCCGGCTTAAGGAACCCGCCGCAACCACAGACCGGCGGGCGGCGCGTTTTTCGGAAGCACTCGAAATGGGGTTCGGGGTCCGAGCGTTTGCCGCAGGTTTGGCACTCGACGAAGCCATTGGTGCCGTGGAGTTCCACCAGTCGTTCCGCCGGTGTGCCGGCGCGCGCGTGCAGACCGTCGATGTTCTGAGTCACCACGGCCCTCACTTTGCCGGCGCGGCCGAGTTGCGCAATGGCTTGGTGCGTCGTGTTTGGTCGCGCGTTACGAAACGCCGGCCAACCCTCCAGCTTGTAATCCCAATGCTCGATTCGTGACGCTTCCGACCGCATAAAATCGTGGTAATAGACCGGCTGCCGCCGTTTCCATACTCCGTCCGGCCCGCGAAAGTCCGGAATGCCGCTGCCCGTGGAGATGCCCGCCCCGGTGAACAGGAGCATCTGCTGCGACGCGCGCAAGAGTTCGGCCAACTGCTTGGGTTGCATGAGAGAATTGTGGCCCCGAATCCCGCGACCGTCAGCCAAAAAAGGGATGCCGTTTCCGTTCACAGCCGCAGGTCTTGCAGGCTCCGAGCAATGGCTTCGGTGAAATGAATCTGCGCTGCCGTGGTCACATGTGAAAGATCGACGTAGTCCGTTTCGGTTTGCGCCGGCAAATCTTTTTCCTGGAAGAGAACGACGTTGTCGAACTTGGCGGCGAGTCCGGCTATGAACGCCAGCATTTTCGGCCTCAAGGCGGGGTCGAGTTGGCGGGCTAATATCGGGTTTAACTGTCCACAGCAAAGAACCACCGTTTTCCGCTCTGACTGGCACCGGGCAACAAATGCCTCGAAAGCGGCAAAGCAGAAGTCGGACTGGGGACCAGCGCAGAAAGCGGCTGCGGAAGCAACCGCCCGCCGGTCGAGGTCAGTGGCAAGGGCGGCAAGCTGCTCGGATTGACCCAGTCCCGCCACTTCGTTCCCAAGGAGCCTCTGGGCGACCGGATCACGGAGCCAGAAGATCGGCAACGCATTCCCGAGCAGGCCGAGGCCCAGGGATTTGAGTGACCACTGCGGTTTGCCGCCCAGGCGGAGGAAAGCCGGCAAATCCCGAAAGCCGAAAAAGAACGGAAAACCCTCGCTCACCGCTCCATTGAAGAAAATGCCCTCGCTGAGGTAACAGATGACAACATCCGCCTTATGGCGGCGGAGCTTATGGTCGAGAAAGAGGTAATCAAAGGTGCGATTGCCGGGGAAATGGAGTTCGGTGGCAAAGATGTTCGAGCCGAGCTGGCGGTTCAAGAGGCGGGGGTCGATTTGAGCGTGAATCTGGCTGGAGCCACCCAGTGCCACTTTGATGGGTGCCGGGTTTTCGTCCATTAACAGAAGCTTGATGTGAAACTGGGTCAGGTTGTTGGTGGCGCCTTTGCCGTTCCAGAACAGGCACCAAAAGAGGCAGGCGCCAGCGGCGAGCTTGAGCCAGAGATTGATTCCGACAAACCCGACGACCGAGCAAGGAACCCACTTCCACAGTGGAGGCACTCGGCGAGCCAGAACCTGCGCCAACGCCACGCCGGCCACCGCCAGGCCAATCGTCAGGGTCAACAGCCAAGCACTCTCATAAATGCGGTGTTGCAGGAAAACCGCTGCGTCGGAGATTTTCCCGTCGCCTGCCCGCACGATTGCCGGCCCCCATCGATGGGCGATTTCGACTGAAACCGGCCGGGCCAGAAGCGCGCAAGCCAGCCAGGTGACGAGTGTGAGCAGCAGGCAGCCAAGGGCAAAGGAGCGTTTCATGGTCAGAATTGGAAGTAGATGAATTGAGCGCCCTCGAAGACCCCCAGGGCGGCAATCGCGCAGAGGGCGGCGAGCACCGCAACTACCTGCCAGCTCACCCGCCATTGCGAGAAACGGTTCATGGCGTCGAATTTCCACTGAAAGAACAGGCTGACTGCTCCCAATACCACAATGGCTCGGGCAATGGGGTTGATGCCGTCGGGAGGAACGATCATGGTCGCAAGGTAATTCAGGACGAACCTCGATTGGTCAACGCCAGCCGGCAATGAGCCGGCGCGGAAGAGCAGCCAGCCCAAACAAGTGAGGTGGAAAAAGATGAGCACAAGGAGAGCGTTCTTCGTCATGGTAACAATCGCACGATCACGCGGCGCCGAGGGGAGGCGCGGTCCCACAAAGTCGTGCCAGGCCCGCTGACAAGCCAGCAGCGAGCCATGATACAAACCCCAGAGGACATAGGCGGCACCGGCGCCATGCCACAAGCCGCCGAGCAACATGGTGACCATCAAATTGCAGTAGGTTCTCATGCGCCCCTTGCGGTTGCCACCCAGTGGGATGTAGAGATAATCGCGCAACCAGGTGGAGAGACTGATATGCCAATTGCGCCAGAAATCCGCCGGGTTCGCCACCAGGTATGGCGCCCTGAAATTGACGACCAACTCGAAGCCCATCAGCTTCGAGATGCCGCGGGCAATATCCGTGTAGCCCGAAAAGTCGCTGTAGATTTGAAAAGCGAACGCGTAGATCACCAGCCACGAGTTGGCGTCGGCAAACGGCGGGCTGCCCCGGGAAAACCCCCAGTTGACTACCTGCGCCAGCCGGTCGGCAACGACCACCTTTTTCACATACCCCATCAGAATCAGCCAGAGGCCGTTGGCGACTTGTTCGGGAATGATTTTGCGCGGTTGCTGGCACTGAGGCAGGAGAATGGAAGCGCGCACGATTGGCCCGGCGACCAGGTGCGGGAAGAAGGCCACATAGAGCATGAAATCGGTCGGATTGTGGGTGGCCTGCAGGTCGCCCCGATAGACGTCGATGGTGTAGCTCATCGAC
>JBAXTC010000421.1:0-6965 GCA_037130375.1 Verrucomicrobiota bacterium
ATTTCCTTGCTCTAATCGAGGCCAAACGCGATGGCAAAATCCTCGATGCGGCCCAAATCGAAGCAATCGTTTCCGCCTACACCGCCGGCCAGATTGCCGACTATCAAATGGCGGCCTTCCTGATGGCGGTATATTTTCGCGGTTTGAACACGGCGGAGACTCGCGCCTTGACCCTCGCGATGCGGGACTCCGGCGAGGTGCTGAGGTTTCCGGATGACCCGCGTCCGTTGGTCGATAAGCATTCCACTGGAGGCGTGGGGGATAAGGTTTCTCTGCCGCTTGCGCCACTGCTGGCCTGCCTGGGTTTTCGGGTGCCGATGATTTCCGGCCGCGGTCTCGGGATTACTGGCGGAACGCTCGACAAACTTGATTCGATTCCGGGCTTCCAAACTCTCCTCTCGAGCGAGCGCATTCTGGAAATCGTCCAAACTGTTGGTTGCGTGATGTGCGGCCAAACTGCGCGCATGGTCCCGGCCGACAAAGGGCTCTACGCTTTGCGCGACGTGACCGGCACGGTGCCTTCGATCCCGCTCATTGTCGCCTCGATCTTGTCGAAGAAGCTTGCGGAGAACCTCGAAGCGCTGGTGCTGGACGTAAAGTTCGGCGCGGCGGCTTTCATGCCGACGCATGAGAAAGCCCGCGAGCTGGCGCAGGCAATGGTCGCACTGGGGAACGAGTGCGGCGTCAATACGCGCGCACTGCTCACCAACATGGACACGCCGCTCGGCCGCGCAGCCGGGAATTGGCTGGAGGTCAAAGAATCGGTCGCCTGCCTTGATCCCGCCCTGGCGCGCGCGCCTGCCTCTGGCGCATCAGCGGTCTCCACGGCGGACGACCTTCGCGATCTCGTGCTTGTTTGCGCTTCGCACCTGCTCGTCCAGACGGGCAAAACCAAATCACTCGATGCGGCCCGCCAACAGGCCGAAGATTGTCTGGCCTCGGGCAATCCGCGCAGAAAATGGAACGAAATGCTTGTCGCTCAAGGGGCCGATTTGGCGGCTTTCAATCGGAAGCTTGCGCTCGATCACACCGCTCCGGTGATTGTGGAATTGAAGGCGTTCAAGGCAGGTTTTGTGTCGCGCTGCGACGCGCGCATCCTGGGCGAAGTGATTCGCGATCTGGGCGGAGGCCGGTTCACGAAGGAATCGGCCATCAACTACGAGGTGGGTGTGGACTCGATAATTAAACCCGGCGAAGCCATCCAGGCGGGCGCTTCACTGGCGCGCATTCACATTGCTGACCGGGCGCAGGGGGAAGCCGCCTGTGCGCGATTGGAAACGGCCTTCGGGATTGCGGCCCAACCTCCGGTCACCATGCCGCTGGTCGCAGAAATCGTCGAGGCAGCAGAGTAGAAACACTTCGGCGCGCCGAAGGATTATTCTTTCAGGGGGACATTCCTCCTCAAATGAACTGAATGCGGGATTCTTTGAGGTAACGGGTTTCCAGGAGGCCGGTGATTTTACGGATGATGTTACGGCGCAGGTCAAGTTCGACCGGGACATTGGGGTCTTGATGGGCTTCGTTGATGCGGGTGCCGACCAGGAAGTGGACGATGTCGCTCTGCAACAATAGCGTCATCAGATCGCGTGCAGGGTTGTCGGGCCAGGGACCGCTGGCGCCGTGGTCGAGCATCTCGGCGACGCGCGCCAGGGTCATTGTGCCTTCGGTGATGAGGTCCAGACCTTCCATGACCGAGGCGGGGGGGATTTCCGGGTCGAGACGGCCCAGGACCATTTTGACGGGCCGTTTGAGCAGGCGGGAGACGATGTTGGCGGTTGTGCCGCCGCAAATGACTTTGCGGCCGTTGAAGTGAAGAATCATGTCCGCTAGTTCGCCATCGCGTTCCGTGGCAAACGGCGGGCCGGTAATGACGAGCAGCCGTCGGGGATGGCGGTAATAGACAACGCCACAGGTCATATCGTCTTTGGGCACCGAGCCGTCGTTGTAGAGGGCCTCAGCCACTACTCGTTTCGTTAGTTCGTGGGAGGACACATCGGTTTCCCGAACGACCTGCTCGCAGACGAAGCGCAGGACATTTTCATTGCCCCAGCCGAGTGGCATGCCCTTGCGACCGAGGCCTGACTGGGTAATGCCATCGGAGCAGCAGATGATGCGGTCGCCGAGCTGGACGTCGAACTCGCTGTAGCGGATGGTGCGGTCTTTCCAGTTTTCGAGCGTGATGTCGGTTTGGTCGAGCGGAATTGGCTGCTGACCGCGCAGCAGGATGAGGGCGGGATTACCGTGCTCGATGACACGGGTGCGACCGGTGTCATCAAGATCTACGATGGTAAAGGTGGAATAGCTGATCTTGCGCACCTCGCAGATCGGGAGGGTGTCCATGATGATGCCGGCGCTTTTCCGGACATCGACGAAGGCGGAGGTATAGCGGAGGGCCATCGTGGCGGTGAGGTTGGCCAGGACGCTGGCTTTGACGCCGCTGCCGAGGCCGTCGGAGAGGATGGAGATGATGCGCCCTTCCTCTTTGATTTTTCGCGAGAGGAATACATCGCCCGAGACCACCTGCCCGGTTTTGGCGCGCTGGCAGAAGTCAACGTCGATAAAGCTTTCGCCAGTCATGGTCGGTCTTGGGATCCTCGGGTTTGGGTGGGGAGAAGGATTCGATGATTGAATTGAGGGTGATCTCGGACTCGGCGGCGTTCTCGCCCAGCAGGCAGGCGATTTTCTGGGTGGTGGCGAGGCTGTGCTGAATGACCTCCTGGGCTTTGCGGATGACTTCGGCCTTGCGGACTGCCGGTTCGGTGATGTCCTGCAGAATACCGCCGACCACGCAGTGTTTCTCGATGGTGAAGATGGCGGCGTGGAGGATGGTGTTCTGGTAGCGCAGGTCTCGATCAAGAATATCCTCGCCGCTTTTGAGCACGCTGTGGAAGAGGTTGGCAAAGGGGGTGACCTCGCTGAGCATAATCCCCTCGAGGGCGGGTGGGGCGTCGCCGCTGCGGGGAGCATTTTTGCCAAACAGGTTGGCGAAGGCAGCGTTGAATTCGAGGATGCGCATGGCGTCATTCACGATGACGACCGCCGAGGGCATTTTTTGGATGAGCGCATTGGCTTTTTTGAGAGCCAACTTGCGCATGTAGGTAACACACATCGACCGCTCCGCCTTTAGGTGGATGAGCGCGATGGCAAATTCGCGGCAGGAATCGTAGCCGCAGCCGCCGCAGTTCAGCTCGTCGTCGCGGGAGAACTTGCCGACCTGGCGGAGGGCATCGCGCAGTTGAGTTTCGGGATAACGGACGGGGGGCGGCGCGACGACGGCGAAGGTGGAGCGGATGTCGAGGTGTGACTGGCGGGGCAGAACGATTGGGGGAGGCGGGACGGCGCGCAACACGCGGCAACGCTTGGCGGCGGTGCCGCTGCGGTTGCCGGCGCGCGGGCCATTGACACAGCCGCCTTCGCAGGCCAGCAGCTCCAGGAACAACCCGCCGTTGGGAAGCTGGTCACGCAGTCCGGTGATGGCCTTTTCGATGGCGTTGAGGCCGGAGAACGCCATAAAGGAGCAGTCATTCACTGTGCAGACGGATTTCATGCCGGCGATCATGCCACCATCGACGGGATACCAGGCACCCTCGGCAGCACATTCCGGGATGAAATGATCATCGGCGGTTTCGGTGAGTTTGCCGGGCACAATCTTCTCCTGCTCGAGCCATCGACGGAGATCCTCGAAGGTCAACGCCACGTCCAGCAGTTCGGGGTGTTGGAATGCCTCGATCTTCTTGGCGATGCACGGCCCGATGAAAACAATGGCGGCCTCGGGTCCGAATTGCTGACGCAACAGCTTGCAGTGTGTCAGCAGTGGCGAGAGCAGGCCCGTGAGGAAGGCGGAATCTTCTGGCCGATGCTTCTGGAGATAACTGACTACCGCAGGGCATGCGGAAGAAAAGAGGATGCGGTCGCGTTCGGCAGCGAGCGCGGCGGCGGCCTGCGCCGAAACCTGTTGCGCGCCCAGTGCGGTTTCCGAGACGCCGAAAAAGCCGAGTTGCTTTAGCGCCCGGATGAGTTGACCGGGGCTGAGTTCGGGGAATTCGCTGATGTAGGACGGTGCCAGGGAGACCAGGGCACGGGGCTTGAGGGTCAACAACTGCCGTGCCTGCGGGAGATCGTCGCGCACACGTTTGGCGCCATTGGGACAGACCTCGACGCACTGGCCGCAGAGGATGCAGAGCTCGGGAATGATCGTGGCGCAGCCGCCTTCGATTTTGATGGCCTTGACCGGGCAGTTGCGGACGCATTTATAGCAGTCTTCGCACTCGCGTTTTTCCGTGTAGATGGGATTTAGGTAGTTCATCCCGGGCTTCGGGTCAGGTAATGGTTAAGGAGGCTGATAATCACGATCGGGTCCGCTTCGTGGTACATCGTGCCGTTAATGGTAACGTTCGGACCCGACTTGCAGTGGCCCTGGCAGAGGTGTCCGGTGAGCTCGACGCCCGGAGGCAGGTTTTCGGATTGAAGGCAGCTTTGGATGACTTCAATGTTGCGATTGTTCCCGCGTGAGAAGCAGGAACTGCCCATACAGATTGTGATGGCGGCTAAAGAGTTCGGGTTCATTTGGGGTTCGGGGCTAAAGCACTCGGGCTGACTGCCGTGGCCCGGCTTGATCGAAACGGCTGCCGGGGCCCTCGCCGACGCTGCGGCCGAGTGTCGCGATGCGGACGCGCAAGCAGCCATTGCACGCGTCTCCGGTCTCGTCGATGCAGGCTTTGGCCGGATAGATCTGGTACAGCCGGCGGTAGTGCAACGGCGTCAGGTTGGGCATGAAGACATTGGCGCCGCGTTGGAGGCCCAGTTCGCGGCCGTTATATTTGTTGATGGTTGCCAGCGCGCTTGTGCTGGGGATGTTGGCATCCGGTCGAACCAATCGGGTGAGCGCGAGGGCCTTGTAAACCATCAACTCGGTATTGGGCACTTGCTCGCCATTGATGGGGGCAAGCTTGACATCGCCGCTTCCCAGTGGCGTAGCCGGATGCATAATGAAGGGGCCGATGCCGATCATGTCCAGGTCCAACTCCCGGAACAGGCAGATGTCATGGGCGACGCTCTCGTAGGTTTGGCCCGGCAGACCGATCATGACGCCGCTGCCGGTTTCATACCGCAGCGCTTTGAGCTGCCGCAGAATGGCGATCCGGTCGGCGGGCTGGCCGTTCATGCCTGGGTGAATAATGTTAAAGAGGTGGAGATCGGAAGTCTCGAAACGCAACAGATAACGGTCAGCTCCGGCGTCGCGCCACAGGGCAAGGTCCTCGGCAGATCGCTCGCCGAGGCTCAGCGTGACGGCCAGCGAAGTTTCCTTCTTAATTTGCCGCACGATGCCCGCCATCCAGTCCGCCGTGATGCCGAAGTCTTCGCCAGCCTGCAGGACAACAGTGCCGTAGCCGTAGTCCCGAGCTTGCCGGGCAGCAGCCAGAATCTCGCCTGCAGACATGCGGTAACGCGGCAACGGAAGGTTGCCCACGCGCAGCCCGCAGTAAGCGCATTGGCGGACGCAGTGATTGGAAATCTCGATCAACCCGCGCAGATGCACGGCGTCGCCGACGTGAGCGCGGCGGGTATCGTTCGCCAATCGCCACAACTCCGTCAGGCGAGCGGGGCGTTGCTCGCGGAGCCAGGCCAGGATTTCGGATTGGTCGAGGTGCGGGTTCATCCAAAGTTCAGGGCTTCATTGCCGCGGCGTAAAGCTCCCGGGCTGCTGGAAACGGTTCGAGGGCGCGCTCGAAGATGCCGAGGCTGTAGGCAATGGTCAGGCCGTAATTGGTGATGGGCACGTTGGCCTGCCGGCAGCGCAGGATGCGGCTGAGCATCTCGCGCCGGTTCCATACACAAGCGCCGCAGTGGATCACCAATTTGTAGGGAGAGAGGTCGTCGGGAAAATCGCGGCCCTGGACGTGGTGGACATCGAGTTTGCCACCAACGTATTGGGTGAGCCAGCGGGGGATTTTGACGCGGCCAATGTCTTCGCCGATCGGGTGATGCGAACAGGCCTCGGCCACGAGCACGCGGTCGCCATTACGCAACCGATCGATGGCCAACGCGCCCTGCACCTGTGTGAGCAGATCCCCTTTGAACCGCGCCATCAGTATGGAAAAGCTGGTTAACGGCACGGTGCGCGGTGTATCGGCGGCCACCTTGAGAAATGCCTGTGAATCCGTGACGACCAGTTTCGGCGGCACGCTCAGGCGGTCAAGCGCAGTCCGCAATTCACGCTCTTTGACCACCAAACAAAAGGCGTCGCTGTCGAGCAAATCCCGAATCGCCTGCACCTGGGGAAGAATCAAGCGGCCTTTGGGCGCTTCCTTGTCGATGGGCACCACGAGGACCGCCATTTCGCCCGGACCGACGAGGTCACCAAGGATTGCGGGATTGTCTATGAAATCGGGTGGCGCTGAGTCCAAAAGAGCCTGGCGCAGATCAGCAATACCCTGGCCCGCCAACGCTGACGTTCGGACGAGGCGAATTTTCTGGTTAGCCATGCGGACCAACAAATCGGAGCCAGTGGACGAGGCGGATGGGGCCAAATCCGCTTTATTAAAGACGGCGATGGCTGGTATCTTGCGGGTCTGGAGTTCCTCGAGGATTTCGTCCTCGAACCTTCCCCAGCTTCCGGCTTCCGCAACCAGGATGGCGATGTCGGCGCGGTCCAGCACCTTCCGTGTCTTTGCGACGCGCAACGCGCCCAACACGCCTTCATCATCAATTCCGGCAGTGTCGATGAAGAGCACCGGGCCAAGGGGCAACAATTCCATCGGCTTTTCGACCGGATCAGTCGTCGTGCCGGGCACCGGCGAGACAATGGAGACCTGCTGGCGGGTCAAGGCATTGAGCAAGCTCGATTTCCCCACATTGCGCCGACCGAACAGGGCGATGTGAAGGCGAAGGCCTTTGGGGGCTGGTTCGGGGCTCATGGAAGTTTGTTCAGGGCGTCCAATCTCGGAGTTCGGAGCTCCGATCCC
>JBAXTC010000422.1:0-6949 GCA_037130375.1 Verrucomicrobiota bacterium
GGCGGATTCATGAACCTGCAAAATCGTAGCCGCTGACGGTAGTCGGCGCACTTTTCCTCGATTATCGGAGTGTTAGCGCCGACTGCCGTCGGCGGCTACGATTTCTTGAAACCACCCTGTTTAGTTGAAGAGCCCGCAAGAAACTTCTTTATATTCCGAACGATGGTTTGCCAGACTGGCTCTCGACACAGCACAACGCGTGAACGACCAAAGCGAACTCAATTTTGAAACCGGCGGGCATGGCCAGGGTTATACAAAATGGCTCGCCGGGCGGCGGGTGGCGGTCGCGGAGCTGGCTCGGCGGATGAATTTGCCGCTGGGCCACCAGGTGGAGGTGTGGCTCTGTGGGGGCATCCGGCTGCGGGGCAAGCTGCGGCTGCAGGAGGAAATGCTGTTCATCGAAGAGGAGCGTGTCCGACACATCGAACTGGTGGTGGACGGGGTCATGTTTACCTATCGGGACATGGAATCATGCGTGAGGCTGGATTGAACGCCCGACTGAGAATTGCCGTCCGGGGCTCTGTCCAGGGAGTCGGCTTTCGTCCTTTCATTTATCGGCTCGCCTCTGAGTTGGGCTTGGCCGGCTGGGTCAATAACTCTCCTCAAGGCGTTTTCATCGAGGTGGAGGGGAGTCCGGGTGAGCTTCAGAAACTCTTGCTGCGCATCGAAGGGGAGAAGCCGCCGCGGAGTTTTATCCAGAGCCTGGAGGCATCCTGGCTCGATCCAGTCGGCTACACCGGGTTCGACATTCGGGAGAGCGCCACAGGCGGAGAGAAGACTGCGCTCGTGCTGCCGGATGTGGCCGCTTGCGCCGATTGCTTGCGCGAGGTTTTCGATCCGGCCAACCGGCGCTATTTCTATCCGTTCACGAATTGCACGAATTGCGGCCCGCGCTTCAGCATCATTGAGTCGCTGCCTTACGACCGCGCGGCCACTTCAATGAAGCAATTCACAATGTGTCGGAGGTGCCAGGCCGAATACGACGATCCGCGCGACCGCCGATTTCATGCCCAGCCCAATGCCTGTTCCGAGTGCGGGCCGCAGATCGGGTTTTGGGACCGGCACGGGAAGGTGCTTGCCAGCGGAGTGGCTTCGGTGGCTGCGGCGGCTGAGGCCATTCGTGAGGGAAAGATCGTCGCGGTAAAAGGGCTGGGTGGATTCCATCTCATGGTTGTGGCAAACAGCGACCACGCGGTGCGCCGGTTGCGGGAGCTCAAACATCGCGAAGAAAAGCCGTTCGCGCTTATGTTTTCCGCATTAGAATCAGTAAGAGCCGCCTGCGAAGTCTCGCCGATCGAGGAGCGGCTGCTGCGTTCACCCGAAGCGCCCATTGTGCTGCTCAAGCAAATAGCCAATCGCCCGTCGTCCCTCGCCAGCTCAGTTGCGCCGGGCAACCCGAACCTGGGGGTCATGCTGCCCTATACACCGTTGCACCACTTGCTGATGTCGCTGGTCGGGGCGCCCGTCGTCGCCACCAGTGGCAACCTGAGCGACGAACCGATCTGCACCGATGAAACCAAAGTGCTCGAATGCCTGGGCCAGATCGCCGACTTGTTCCTGGTCCACAACCGGCCCATTGTTCGACACGTGGACGACTCCATCGTGCGCGTGATGCTGGGCCGCGAATTGGTGCTGCGCCGCGCGCGCGGCTATGCGCCGTTGCCGGTGCAATTAGCCCCGGCGATTGGTAACCGGAAGTCGGACATCGCGAAGGTCGTTCTTGCTGTCGGCGCCCATTTGAAAAACACGATTGCGTTGGCGGTGGGACCGCAGGTCTTTCTGAGCCAGCACATTGGAGATTTGGAGACTGACCACGCCTACGAAACCTTCCGCCAGGTCATCACCGATTTTGAACAGTTATATGAATCACGCCCTTCGGTCATTGCCGCCGATGCGCACCCGGATTATCTCTCGACAAAATTCGCCCTCGACCTTGCAGGGCAGGGGGCCTCGACTGCCCCCCGCCTTCAACTCGCCAGCGTCCAGCACCATGTGGCCCATGTGCTATCCTGCATGGCGGAAAATGAATTGGAGCCGCCCGCGCTCGGGGTCTCCTGGGACGGCACCGGCTACGGGCTCGATGGCACGGTTTGGGGTGGTGAGTTCTTCCTCGTCACGGAGTCCTCGTGCGAACGCGTGGCCCATTTGCGGCAGTTCCGTCTGCCGGGCGGCGACCGGGCGGTGAAAGAGCCTCGGAGGACGGCCCTGGGGCTGCTGCACGAACTATTCGGCGATGCCGCGTTTGGGATGCGCGGACTCTCGCCGGTGGGCGCCTTCTCGCCCGCGGAACTGAGCCGGCTCAAGACCATGCTTGCCCGCAAGCTCAACTCGCCTCTGACCTCCAGCGCAGGCCGCTTGTTCGATGCCGTGGCCGCCCTTGTTGGCGTGCGTCAGCAAACCCGTTTCGAAGGCCAGGCGGCAATGGAACTTGAGTTTGCCCTCGAAGGCATTAAGACCACCAATGCTTACGAATTCCTGCTCGCATCGCCAGATGCCAATCCCCAATCACCCGTCACCCATCACCCGTCACCCACCCCACCGCTGCTCCCCGGTTCTTCATCCTTGCCCATCATCCTGGACTGGTCTTCCGTTATCCGAGACATTCTTGCCGATCTGGACTGCAAAGTTCCCGTGGGGGAAATCTCCGCTCGGTTTCACAATGGCCTGGCCGAGGCCGTCGTCGCCGTTGCGAGACGTGTCGGCCACCAGCGCGTCGTCCTGTCCGGCGGTTGCTTTCAGAATCGCTACCTGGCGGAACGCACGGTCAACCGGGTGCGGGAGGAGGGTTTCCTGCCGTACTGGCACCAGCGGGTTCCACCAAACGATGGAGGAATTTCCTTGGGCCAGGTGGTCGCCGTGCGGCGACAGAGCCGGTTGCCACATCCGGCATAAGAAGGTCAATCCGGTTGCCGATGGGATAAAATGTTGCCGTCGCCGCCGCTCTCGCGTAAAACCTCCGCCGTGAAAAAGCAATCCGCACCCGCTGTCGAACCTGCGCTGCCACGAGCACTGCGCCGCTACCTTTATTGTACCGCGGCGATGACAGGCGCCGCGATCATGATCGTCGAGATTCTCGGCGCCAAGATGCTCTCGCCCTTCGTCGGCCTGTCGCACTTTGTCTGGACCGCACAAATAGCCGTGACGCTGGTGGCGCTGGCCTGCGGCTATTACGTGGGCGGACGGCTGTCGGACCAGTCCCAAAGGCTCGATCGGCTTTACTGGGCGATCCTGGGTGCCGCGCTTTACCTCGTTTTGACGGTGTGGATTTGCGAACCGGTCGCCTACTGGTGCCTGGATTTCAACCTGGCAATCGGTTCCCTGCTGGCATCGGGGATTCTTTTCTTCATCCCGTTGGCGTTGCTCGCCATGACCGGGCCGTTCCTCGTGCGCGTTATTACGTCGTCCGTGGCCGGTGTGGGCGGCAACGTCGGCCGGCTTACCTCCATCGGAACACTGGGCAGCCTGGCGGGCACCCTGCTCATCGGCTATCTGCTAATCCCGCTCCTGCCGAACTCGCTCACAATGTATTTCACGGCGCTGTCGCTGATGGTGGTTTGCGCCGGCTACTTTCTCCTCTGCCGCCGCAAGTGGCCGGCGGTCCTGGCTCTGCTCCTTGCGCTCGGTTCGGCGGCGGGCGGCAAGAGCTACCTCGGGTTGACGCACGGCTACACTTATGTGACCGAGTTGTTCCGCGGCAACTCTCACTTCGGCATGCTCCAGGTAATCGAGCGGAACGACGGTGCCTGCCGTTTTTACCTGAACGATAACCTCATTCAGAATACCTACGACCCGCAGCGCAAACTGAGCGTTTCCCACTTCACTTACATGCTCTCGGGGTTGGCGCGCGCCTACACCACCAACATCAACGACGTGCTGTGCATCGGACTAGGCGTCGGCATCGTGCCGATGGAGTTCGCCCGCCAGGGCGCAAAGGTGGACGTCGTGGAAATCAACCCAGCCGTCGTTCCGGTGGGGACGAATTTCTTCGGCCTCCAGCCGGACCAACTCCATCTGACCATTGATGACGGACGCCATTTTCTCAATCGCTGCCGCAAGCAATACGACGCCGTCATCCTCGACGCCTTTCTTGGCGATTCCTCGCCCTCGCACCTGATGACGCGGGAAGCGTTCGCATCGATCCGGCGGGTCTTGCGCCCGGGCGGCGCGTTGGTGATCAACATGTTTGGCAGCGTCGCGACCGGCCACGACTTCTTCGCTGCCTCCCTGAACAAGACCTTGAAAGCGGTCTTCCCGGGCGTGCGGATGCACACCAATGGTGACGGCGGAATCTTTTTCATGGCGACAGATCGTTCCGCCCCTGAATTTGTGCATGAGCCGAATCTCGAGAACGTTCATCCGCAAGTCCTGCGCGACACCCAAGCCAGCTACGCCGGCGTCGTGGACACCATTCCCGAACACGGACGCGTGCTGACCGACGATTACAACCCGACCGAGTTCTACGACGCCCGGAATCGTGAAGACATCCGCCGCCGGCTGGCAATGGCAGCGAGGCAGATGTAAACTGGCAAAAACATCTGTGTCCATTCATGTCCATCTGTGGTTAAATTACGGCTATGCAACCTGAACGGAAAACGCTCGACGACCGCAACAAGATGAATGAAATGGAGCGGCTTCGCCACTCCTGCGCCCACGTGATGGCCACCGCCATCCTGCGCCTCTGGCCTGACGCGCAATTCGCCGCCGGCCCCCCGGTCGAGAACGGGTTTTATTACGACCTGGAGGTGCCGCATCGCATCACGCCGGAGGACTTCCCGGCCATTGAGGCCGAGATGAAAAAGGAGATCAAAGCCAATCACACTTTTGAGCGGGTCGTCGTCACCCGCGAGCAGGCGATCAAGGATTCGGAGAGTGGCCGGCTCGGTGGCTTGGGTGAGCGACCGGGAAACCCGAGCAAGTTCAAGCTGGGCAACCTGGCGGACATCCCCGAAGGCGAGGCCATCTCCTATTACAAGAACGGCGAGTTTATGGACCTCTGCGCCGGGCCGCATGTGATGCGCACCGGCAACATCGGCGCGTACAAGCTTACCAGTGTCGCCAGCGCCTACTACAAAGCCGACGAGAAGAACCCGCAGCTCCAGCGCATCTACGGCACCGCGTTCAAGAACAAGACCGAGTTGGAGGCCTACTTCAAGATGCTGGAGGAGGCCAAACGCCGCGACCATCGCAAGATCGGGGCCGAGATGGGGTTATATGCCATCGACACTGAATTCACCGGTCCCGGCCTGCCGCTCTGGCTGCCCAAGGGCGGGGCGATTCTCGAGGAGTTGGAGAAGCTGGCGAAGGAAACCGAGTTCCATGCCGGTTATGTGCGCGTGAAGACGCCGCACATTGCGAAAGAGAAAATGTATCTCACATCGGGGCATCTGCCCCTGCTTTACGCGGATTCGATGTACCCGCCAATGGAGCTTAAGGAAAGTAACGACGCCCCGACGGCGGAGCGATACTACCTCAAAGCCATGAACTGCCCGCACCACCACCGCATCTTCGCGGCCGAGCCGCGCAGCTATCGCGACTTGCCGTTGCGCCTGGCCGAATACGGCACCTGCTACCGCTACGAGCAATCGGGCGAGCTGTTCGGCCTGATGCGTGTGCGCTCGCTCAACATGAACGACGCGCACATCTACTGCACCCCGGAGCAATTCGCGCAGGAGTTCAATGCCGTCAACGAGATGTACCTGAAGTACTTCAATATCTTCGGCATCGAGAAAAGTGTGATGCGCTTCAGCACTCACGGCAAGGAGGGACTGGGCAAGAAATACGTCAACGAACCCGAGCTGTGGATTCAGACCGAGAACATGGTGCGCGATGTCCTCAAGACCTCCGGCATCAACTACGTCGAGGTGCCGAACGAAGCAGCGTTCTACGGGCCAAAAATTGACGTGCAGGTGTGGAGCGTCATTGGCCGCGAGTTCACGCTGGCCACCAACCAGGTGGATTTCGCCGTCCCGCGCAGGTTCGGCCTGGTGTATCGTGACAAGGACAACACCGAGAAGACCCCGCTCTGCATCCACCGCGCCCCGCTCGGCACGCACGAGCGCTTCATCGGCTTTCTGATCGAGCACTACGCCGGCAACTTCCCGCTCTGGCTCGCCCCCGAGCAGGTCCGCGTGCTAACGATCGGCGAAGAAGAGCCGCTGGTGAACTACGCCAAAGCCATTGTGCAGGAGCTGCGCGCAAACATGGTTCGCGCCGAGGGCGACTACAGCAACGACAAGATCAACGGCAAAATCCAGCAGGCCGAACAGGCGAAGGTCCACACCATGCTCGTCATCGGTCCGCGCGATATGGCCGCCAACGCCGTCAGCGTGCGCGTGCATGGCAAAGGCAGCCTGGGCGCCAAGCCGAGGGAGGAAGTGGTGGCGGATATTCTGGCAGCGATTCGGGAACGGCGGGCTTGAGGCGGGGTTTCCATTCACCCGCACCATCTGCCAGAAGGAACCTGTGAAAACGCTCGATGACGCTCTGCTTCAGACAGCAACACAACGGCTCGTAGCGGAATTTAAGCCCGAACAAATCTGGCTGTTCGGCTCATACGCCTGGGGTACACCCAATGAAGACAGCGACGTTGACCTGATGGTCATCGTGCCTTCCAGCGACGAACGCCCAATCCGCCGGATGCAGCGTGCTCACCGATGTCTGCGCGGGATCGGCTTCGCCAAAGACGTGCTGGTCAATACCCGGTCTGAATTTGACCGTTACCGGCACTTGACCGCCTCTCTGTCGCACAGGATTTTTCAACAGGGGAGAAAACTCTATGGATAAGTCGGCGGCTGACTTATCCCGCGCCTGGCTCCTCAAGGCGCACAGCGATTTGCACACGGCCCGCCAAATCGGCAGCCTGCCGGACGGACATCTCGACGCGGGCATCTACCACTGCCAGCAATCTGCCGAAAAGAGCTTGAAAGGCTTTTTGGTCTGTCACGGAAGC
>JBAXTC010000423.1:0-6938 GCA_037130375.1 Verrucomicrobiota bacterium
TCCAAGTAATCGCACACGGCTGCCGCCTTTGGAACTACCTCCAAGCCAAGTCGGTCAAGTTACTCGGCCCATTCCGCCGGCCCGCCGACTGGTTTGCCAAGATGCGCACGTCCCGAAAAAATGTGTCGATTTGTGCTTGCGCCACAAGACTGGAGCGTTTTAATTGCCTGCAGGTCGAACACGACTTTAACTAAACCAAACGAAAAACACACTGGACATACTATGGCTAAAGCACTCTCGAAATCACAGATCGCCGCCGCGCTCGCTGAACAGAACCAGATCACCAGGAAACAGGCCGTCGAGATTCTCGACAGCATCGCGCAATTGGCATACCAACAGGCCAAGAACACCTTCACCCTGCCGGGCCTCGGCAAACTGGTTCTTGTCAATCGTGCCGCGCGCCTCGGCCGCAATCCGGCCACCGGCGAGCAAATTCAAATCCCGGCCAAGCGCGTCGTGAAGTTCCGCATCGCCAAAGCCGCAAAGGATGCCATTCTCGGTGCGAAGTAAGCACGCCCTTTTTCACAGGCACTCTGACACGGTCAGGGTGCCTTTTTTATGAAAATCGCCGTCGTTGGCTGCGGGGCGGTCGGGAGCTATTACGGCGCGAAGCTGGCTCAAGCTCGGCACGATGTCCATTTTCTCCTCCGCTCGGATTACGAGGCCGTTCGGCGCGATGGGATTTTCATCCAAAGCGCCCAGGGTGATTTTCAGGTTCGTCCCCGTTGCGCTAAATCGCCGGAGGAAATCGGCCACAGCGACCTGGTCCTCATCGGGCTGAAGACCACTGCCAACGGCCAATTCGGCTTTTTATTGCCGCCTCTGGTCGGTCCCGAAACCGTCGTGCTGACGCTCCAAAACGGGTTGGGAAACGAGGAAGCTCTTGCGCGTTTGTTCCCAGTGGAGCAGATCATGGGTGGACTCTGCTTTGTCTGTTTGAACCGCGTAGCGCCCGGCATCATCCATCATCTCGGTTATGGTCAGGTCGTCCTGGGGGAATTTGAGCACCTGCCGCAACCGCGCACAGATGCCATCGCTGCCCTGTTCGACCAGGCAGGGGTGCCATCTGCCGTGACGGAGAACCTGGCGCGGGCACATTGGGAAAAGCTGGTATGGAACATCCCTTTCAACGGACTGGGAGTGGCCAGCGCCGCGGGCTTCGAAGGTTTCAGCCAGGTTCTCTCCGACCTTCGCGCCTCGCCCGCCGTCCATCACGTTTCACCCACTCATCAGTGCCTGACCACGGACAAACTCCTGGCGGATGCGAAATGGCACGAACTGGCGCGCGAGTTGATGCTCGAGGTTATCGCTGCTGCGCGCGCAACGGGGTTTGACATCCAGGACACTTTGGCCGGCGAACAAATTGAGCGCACCCGCTCAATGGGCGCCTACAAGGCTTCCACGTTGATCGACTTTGAACGCGGCCAGCCGCTGGAACTGCAAAGCCTGTTCCTGGACCCGCTGCGGCAGGCCCGCCAAGCCGGCGTGGCCATGCCCCGCCTCTCGGCACTCTGCGCGGTGCTCAAAGGCCTGGACAAATCGACGCGCAGACACCATCGGGCTGAGTCAGATTGCGCTCTACCCGATCCGAACCACTAGCGGCCGTCCAGCCTCAATCACCACCGGTTGCTTCAAAGAAACCTCGAGCATGCCAGCATTGAACTGAAACACGCTCGCAATCGATTTGCCTCCACAATCGACTCGCACTTGTTGGGGGGCGGAAATCGCGCCCAGGGCCAGCTTCCCGACGCCTAATCGCCCTTCACGAACGGTGATTTCGTTGCGCTGCGCCTCTCCTTTCCGCGATTGACTCAGGCTGCCCCATCCCTCGGGGCCGGAGAAGAAGCATTTGAAGTTTTCGGGTGTGAGGCACGGCACAAAGCGAAGCGCCTGACGCGGCCCGTCATATTCCCAACCTGACAGCGCCAGCAACAACGAGGCCGAGGACATCGCGCGGGCGTAGTGGCCGCCGCATTCGATCTCATTCCACGGATTGCGTTGAATCGGCGGGCGCGGGATGCCGTCGTAGCGGTCACGAGCCCCCTTCACGATGGCTAAGCCTTCCTCGATCAGTCCCTCGTAAATCATGTGCGCCGCAACCTGGTACTCAATACCCGTCCAGACTTCATCCGAGTAAAGCATCACGTGGTCCGGCCGGCCGCCTTTGGGCCATGTGCAAATGATCAGCCCCTTGTCTTTGGCTCCCGCAAAGGCCCGCGGCGCGTGCTGCCAGCCGGTGAGGTCTGACTTGAAGTTGTATCGAAACACGGCCCGCAGCGCCGTTACCACCTTGTCCCGTGGCAGGATATAACCGAGGCCAAGCTGGTGCGCCCACCACTGCCCGATGAGTTGGTCCGCCATGCAGCCGGGTCCGACCTCCCCCTGGCGCTTGAGGTAGTCGGCCAGATGCTGTTGGAAGTACTCGCCATTCCAACAAAGCTCGACGAGCTTCTTCCGCCCCTGCTCGAAAATGCCGTGAAAACGGTCTGCGGTTGTTCCATCACCCTGGCGTCGAGCCCATTCCTCACCCGCACGCAGCGCGGCAAGGTAATACCCGCTGATAAAAGTCGTAACGCCGTGCAAAGCCTCATCATAGGTATTCCACTGGTCGTCCTGCAACACGCCGCTCGGTTGTCCGCCGGAAGCTTTCGCATCGCGCGCAACCAGGTATTCAACCGCGCGTTTGATGTGCGGCCAGTATTGTCGGAAAAACGTGTCGTCAGGTTGATTCAGAGCCTCGCGGTAAGCCTTCAGTATGCAACTGGCGTGCCCATCGGCAAATGGTTGCTCGCCCGTAGGCCGCGGCGGGGAGGGCACCTCGGTGCGGTTATTAACACCCCCGTCCTCACGCTGCTGATGCATGAAGTCAATTCGCCGCATGTCTCTTTCGAGTTCGGGGAACAGCCGCGCGAGTGTTTGCTCATACCCCCACACATGAGTGCAGGTCGGATCGCAACAACCGTTCGAGCCTTCCCAGCCATAAACGTCCCCGTTGGCAATGCGGAACACGACCCCTATATGCCGCAGGATGCCAGCGTTAGCCGTGACACAGTCCAAAAGCCAATAGGGCAGGGTGGAGTCATAGAAGCTGTGGCGGAATTGCTCGGTGCGGCTGCGCAGCTTGGCGTAATCTGGCGCAACTTGCCGCAGCAGGGCCCGAGCATCGTCCCATTGAATTGCGTAATGACACCCCATCCAAGTGCCGCTCGCACTGTATTTGTTGGGATAATGCCAGGCCAGAAGGAAGGGCGCTTCCACCGTTCCACCGGCCGGAACACTCACGGACGTGGCGACTGCGCCGTTGACCGTGCGGCTGATGGGTGTGGGTGCATTCGGCTGCGCCTTGTCCAATGGAGAAAAGCGGCCTTCGGCGCAAAAGACCTTCCACGCCTCGCCCCAATCTTCAAAGGCCGGCAAAACCGTGGTCTGACCGCTCAGCACAGCCAGGGCCAGCGTGCCGAACCCCGGCGCTTTGGGATGCTGCCCTCCACCCGACCCGGTGTAACTGGCGCCAACCAGGCCGCAGACGAACTCGTAGGCACGCTGCCGGTGCTGACTGAATTGGGCGTTCGCAGGCTCCAGCACCGCGCCTGCCACAATCACCACCCGGCCCTTGCCGACAGGCCGCGTCAACAGAGCGCGGCCGTCGGCGGCCTGGGATTGCTTCCCATCGGGGTGCAAAACGAGATTATCAAACCGGACCAGCTTGGCGCCGCTGGGTGTGTCGCCCGCTCGATGAACGGCGCTGAACCGTGCGGGAAGCACCTCATCGAGCAACAACATGAGCGCGCGATTCGCAGGCATATCCGAAAACTCGATTTGGTCCGCATTGATATGTCCCCATCCGCCCTTGGCCTCATCCACAATTTCAATCTGGGCGGTTTGGCCCTTGAACTCGCCCACATCCCAGGACGCGGCTTCGAGCCGTTCCTCGTCCTTGCCCGCAATGGCACGCACGACCTTGCCATCGACAACCAGCCGAATCTGCGTAGTCGCTTGATGCCCGCCGCCAACGAGGAACCGAATGAACCGGCGTTGGATGGGAAACGGGTTGCTGATCAACCGGCCCATGGTGTCATCACCATTCAAATAGCTATTGACAAGACCGGTGCCGAGAAAACCGGAAACGGGGTTTTGGTTCGGCAGCGTGCCATGAGCGGGCTCTTTGCCAAATGCTTCGCCTTTGACCGTCCATTTGTCGTAACCATGCTCGAAGTCCTCAAAGAGGATGTCGGGCTGCTGGTTGACCTCCCCAACCGGTTTGCCGCCGGTCCACGATGCATAGGCTTCCAATAGGGGCATGGACTGACCCGAAAAAAGCAACGTCGCCCCTTTCTGCACGGCGCCAAGGGCCGCGCGCAGGAACGGCTCGGCCAGCCCGGCCGCCGGTTCCTCGAGCCAGATCAGCGTATGGGCCGGATCGGTGATTGTCTCCTCGCGCAAGGGCTTGGTGTCCAGCACCTCGACGGTAAGCTGCTTCGGCCGGTCAGGCGGTGGCGCGTTAAGAGCCTTCAAGTTGGCGGCGGTGAAGATCGTCACCGGTGTGTCGAGCGTCGGTTCGCGGCCCGCCTCGGCGCGCATGAACAGTCCACTCGAACGCTCGTCGCGCAGAACCTCGTTCACGTTGCCGCCAAAGGCGGGATTGTTGACGCGGTTGTTCTCCCCGGCCGCTTCGTAGCCCACCGGATTCTGCATCAAAGCCGCCAGCGAAACTGTTTGCTTGTGATTCGTGGGATTATGAATGCGGAAGACCAGGAGGGCCAGCGGCAGGGATGAAAGGCTCGTGTCGAGCGGTGCGAACGGGCTGAAAGCGTTCAGCTCAATTTGCACGGGCAAGTCGGCGTCCCGAAATACAAGCTTCGCGCACGGGTACTCGCCGGTCAGCTCGATTTGCTTTACGCGCGGCCAGTCCGGTCCTCCGGCGGTTTGCAGGAGCCGGGCGGTGCCGCCCGCTTTGGCGAGAAAGTAAAACGGAACCTGGCCGTCACGGAGTGTATTGAAGAGCTGCCAGGTCGTGAATTGCCCATCGGCGCCAATCTCGAAATTACCCGTGCCGATGCCGCCCAGGTGCATTCGGGCATCGGTATGTTTGTCGGAAAGATAAAGCCGCGGCTTGGCCGCAGCGAAGAGATCGCGCCGCCAACGCTGAAGTTCGTCAGCCGGAAGATCGAACGCTCCCCAGGCAGGAGTGGCCAGCAGCGTGGCTGCGGTCCCTGCGCCAACCAGGCCAAGAAATTCGCGCCGGTTGAGCGGCTTCGGCCCGCAGTTTCCAGAACAGTTGCACTTGCGCATCAGTAGATCCTTTCGGTTTCAGTTATTCGCCCGGATTGTCGTTCACCGAGGCTGCCGGAAGGTTAGATGCGTTCCCGACTTCTGGCCATCGAGATTTTGAGAATCGCTAAAGCTTGCGCAGCAGGTCGGCTGACTCCTGCTCGAGCAGTTCCAAGGCTCCCGCTTTGGGACGGAATCCACCGTAAAACAGGTGCGCGACCTCGACCTCGTAGCCGCCTTCGGCATAGGCGGCACGGGTTGGCAGGTAGCCCATGTCCCCGTTAGCGTACCCGATGAGATAAACCTTCTTCTCGCTGCCACGGCGGAGCCAGTCAGTGAACTCAGAAAATACCTCGGCGTTGGCGCCAAGCAGAACAATGTCTCCGATGCAAACTGCGAATAGTTCTGCGTCGCGATGGCTGTTGCTACGGCCAGCCTGGATTTCTGCGATGAGAGAGGACCGCCAATGCTCCACTACTCGCCGGTACTTGTCGCCCCATTCAGCCAGCGATTTCTTGTCCTGCAAGGCCCTTTTAGCGAACGCTTCGATCTCGTTTACGTCCAGTGTGTCCATCGGCAAGGGGAGGATTCGCGCGACGACGCGGAGTCTTGCCGCCAGCAGCGGTGTTGCCTGCTTCAAAAGCGGCCCAACGGCCTCAGCCACCTGTTTGCCCCACGCTTCAATTTGCGTGAAGGGGACATTCTCGGCTGGCGGATTAAGGTTGGCACAAGCACCGTTAGTGACGAGCACGGTGGGATTGCCGGGCAATTGCCGCGCCAGCGTGAGCGCGGCCTGGCCGGGGATGTCCGCGCTAATGTGGCGATTGGTCGGACCGAGCGCTACAGGGTGCATCGGGTAATTTGCCAGGACGGCGACAAAAGTGCCGTCGCTGCGGCGAAAGCCGACCGCCGCTACGCGCGGGTCGGTGTGCGAGGACGCAGTCTTGCGCCGGTCAATGGCCAGGCGCAGGTGGCCCTCAACGGTGACCACCTCAACTTCCTCCGTGTGAGCCAAAGCCGCCTGCGCCGCCGCTCGCAGTCGTGCCAGCAGAAAATCGACGTACGCGGGGTCGTACTGGCCGACTTCCTGCAGATGCATCGTGCATGGCCCCGAGTGCGTATGGGTGGCCGAGAGCATTACCTGCCCTTCGAGCAAGTCGAGTCGGTCCTGTGCCCAGTGTCGAAATGCAAGCACGACGGAGCGATCGAATCCGACCAAATCGCAGTGTATCCAAAGGAGCCTGATCTCACCGTCGGCCAGATACAGTGCCTTGGCGAAGAGCGGGTCGAGCACGCCAATGGAGGGCTGGATACGCGCAGCGAAGCCGGAAAGTTCGCCGCCCGGTTTGGGCGTGATATCGATTTGGAAAATCCCGAGCTTCATGGCTTCAATTGCTTAACTGCGGTGCGGATGGGCCACGAGGTGAATGGATGCGTGCGCAAGGGTTGCCCGCCAAGAAAAGCCAGAGTTTGTGACATGGGTGCTTTATCGATATTAGGCTTCCATTTATTCTAGCGCTCAATTTGGATACTTCCCATCGAACCTCCTTTTCAATTGCTGAATGTCATCGTCCAGAGTTTGCTTCTCAGGCTGGTAATGCCCTGGAAACTCCTGCTTCAGCCGCTCCAACAAGTGTTGCAGGCCGTCGATGTAAGCTTGGGCCGCC
>JBAXTC010000424.1:0-6933 GCA_037130375.1 Verrucomicrobiota bacterium
AGATGAAATCCATGTTCCTGGCGAACATGAGCCACGAAATCCGCACGCCGATGAACGCCATCATCGGATTGTCCCACCTCGCACTCAAGACCTCGCTCAACACCAAGCAGCGCGACTATGTCAGCAAAGTCCACAACGCCGGCACCTCGCTGCTGGCGATCATCAACGACATCCTCGACTTCTCCAAAATCGAGGCCTGGAAGCTCGACATCGAGACAACGGACTTCCGGCTTGACGAGGTGATCAGCTCGGTCACGACGCTCACCGCCCAGAAGGCGCACGACAAGGGCCTCGAGTTCCTGGCCCATGTCTCGCCGGCGATTCCGGAGTATCTGCTGGGCGACCCGCTCCGCCTTGGCCAAGTCCTCACGAACTTTGTCAATAACTCCGTCAAGTTCACCGAGCAGGGCGAAATCCGGTTGAATATCGAACAGATCGAGCGCACCGGCGAGAAAGTCCAGCTCAAGTTTTCCGTTCGCGACACGGGCATCGGCATGACGGAGGCGCAGGCGGCCAAGCTTTTCCAGCCCTTTACCCAGGCCGACATGTCCACCACCCGCAAACACGGCGGCACGGGTCTGGGGCTGACCATCTGTCGGCGGCTGGTGGAACTGATGGGTGGGCGCGTGTGGCTCGAAAGTGAAGCCGGGGCCGGCACCACGTTCTTCTTCACCGTCTGGCTTAGCGTCGGCGCCGCCAAAGGCTCGGGTAAGATTATTCCCGCGCGACTGACGCAGCTTCGTGTCCTGGTGGTGGATGACAACGCCGCAGCGCGGGAGATTCTTCAGGAGCCGCTCAGCGCCATCGCCCGCTACGTCAAGGTGGTGGCATCCGGGCCCGAAGCCATCACCGCCGTCAAGGCGCAGAACCCTGCGGAGCCCTTTGACATCATCTTCATGGACTGGCGCATGCCCGGCATGGACGGCCTGCAGGCCAGTCGCCAAATCAAGAGCGACGAGACGCTCACGACTCAGCCGGCCATCGTGTTGGTGACGGCCTTCGGGCGCGAGGAGGTTCGCGAGGAAGCCGAGCGCCTGCAACTCGACGGGTTCCTCATCAAGCCAGTGACCAAGTCCATGATCGTGGACACTCTGGTGGATATCTTCGCCTCGTCGGCAGATGAACCCGTTGTAAGGGCGGGCCGGGGGAAGGATGACTCCGCGCTCTTGCAAGGGCTGCGCGTGCTACTCGCCGAGGACAACGAAATCAACCAGCAGATTGCGGTGGAACTGCTCGAAGGGGTCGGCGCAACGGTGAATGTGGCCTGCAACGGACGCGAAGCCGTGGAGCGATTCACCGCCGCCCCCACCAGCTTCGACCTGGTCCTCATGGACCTCCAGATGCCAGAAATGGACGGCTACCAGGCCACGGCGAAGATTCGCGCTGACGCGCGGTTCGCGAGTCTGCCCGTGATCGCCATGACCGCGCACGCCACCATCGAGGAGCGACAGCGCTGTCTGGCGGCGGGCATGAACGATCACGTCTCGAAACCCGTTGACCCGGTGGCATTGTTTGAAACCCTGGCGCGATATTACAAACCTGCGGCTGACGCCACGCTGCCAGCCGCGGCTGTCTCCCCAAAACCAGGTGCGGAGTCCGTCCCCGATCTGCCGGCCATCGAAGGGATCGATACGAAGGACGGTCTGGCCCGTGTCGCGGGCAATCGGAAGCTCTATCTGAAACTCCTGCGCCAGTTCGTGGAGCAGCAGGGACCGTCGGTCGCGCAGATCACCACCGCGCTGGCCCAGAGCGACGCCGCCCTGGCCGAGCGTCTAGCCCACACGCTCAAGGGCGTGGCCGGGAACATCGGCGCCAAGCCGGTGCAAGCGGCCGCCGGCGTTTTGGAGAAGGTTATTCGCAACCGAGCCGCCGCGGCCGACACGGAACCCGCGCTGCGAGAGGTCGCTGCCGCGCTCGATTCGCTGCTGGCAGGATTGCAGAAATCGTTGCCGTCGTCCCAACCCACTACCCCGCCGCCAGCCGCACCCCTGCTGCCAACAGATTTCGCGCAGATACGCGCCGCAGCGGAGCAGCTCACCAGACTGCTCTGCGAATTCGATCCCGGCGCGGTGGAATTCATCGAGGCAAACCAGGCGGCGCTGCGCCCGCTGCTGCCCGGCGATTCCTGGGCGCAGTTCGAGAAACGCGTGCAAAGTTACTCCTTCGCCGAAGCGCAAGGTCAATTGGAGGAGGCGCTGAAGCATCTTGCGGCCACATAAAGAATCTCCATGATCGCCGCGTCTTCCCCGACTCTTGACGCACCCGTCAACGCTCAATCAGAACACGCACATGGGCCTCGACGGATGCTGCCAGCGCTTCCAGGTTGTAGCCTCCCTCAAGCATCGAGACCAGCCGGCCGTTACAAGACTCCTCGGCGATTCCCTTGACGATCCGGGTCAGCTCCGCATAGCCCTCGGGAGTCACTTTCATCCCGCCCAGCGTATCGCCTTTAGCGGCGTCGAACCCGGCCGAGATGAGCACGAAATCCGGCTTGAGGGCCGCGGCGGCCGGTTTCAATCGTTCCTCGAATGCCTTCTTGTAATCCGCATCGCCACAACCAGCCGGCAGCGGCAGGTTCATCTTCGATCCGATCCCTTTGCCCACCCCTTTCTCCTCCGCACTGCCCGTCCCGGGATAAAATGGCGATTGATGGACCGAAAAGTAAAAGACCGTGGGATCGTTGTCGAAAATCGCCTGCGTTCCGTTGCCATGATGGACGTCCCAATCCACGATCAGCACCTTGGCCAGCTTGTGCTTTTGCTGAATGTACTTCGCGGCGATGGCCACGTTGTTGAACAAACAAAAACCCATCGCCTTGTCTTTGAGCGCATGATGGCCCGGCGGGCGAATCGCGCAAAAGGCGTTTCTTACCTTCCCGTCCATCACCGCGTCGATAGCCGATTGCACCCCACCCACCGCGTTGAGTGCCACATGGAACGAATCAGCCGAGGCGGGCGAATCCGGCGAATCCACAAACCCGCTTCCCCCCTGACAGTCTTTCCTGACCCGCTCAATGTATTCCTGGGTGTGGACCGTGCCAACCCAAACCGTCGTGGCCGGGACCGGCTTCAGGGCGACCAATTGATTCATCAACCCCTTCTGCTTCAACATGGCCACGATTGCGGTCAGGCGCTCCGGCCTTTCCGGGTGACCGGGCCCGGTCTCGTGCTTCAGATAGATGTCGCCATAGAGAAACCCCGTCTTCAAGCCGCGCGGCGCGTCTGCCGCCGCGTACCCAGACTCCGCCACTCCCGCCAACACGACCATCAAAACCAGGCAAAGCAGCAGCCCTGCGGCTGAGCATCCTCGCGGCTTGCTCATCAACTCTTGATCCTTCGACATGCAACCATGCTAAAGCAGATCAGGCTTCGCTGCGATGGCAAACCATTCCCGACCGCGAACGATCACGGCGGCCTTCACGAATGAAGCTTGCCAGCACTCATTAGAGGGCCGAGCATCCTCTGCCGGTAACCATGCTCTATCATGAGAGATAACAAACAACTATGAGATGCTCGAAGTTGGTGAGTTTGTTCCTGCCGGTCGTATTCCTCACTTCTTCGATGCGGGTTCTCTCGCAAGGCATCTTTGCCGAGAAGTTGCGCTGCGAATACCGCCTCAATCCAATCGGAATGGATGTGATCCGGCCGCGACTGAGTTGGACCTTGGCTTCCGGGCAGCGCGGCCAGAAACAAAGCGCTTACCGAATTCTCGTCGCCGATTCCCCTGGTTTGCTGGCCCGGAACCGTGGGAACCTGTGGGACACCGGAAAGGTCAAGTCCGACCAAACCCTTCATTTGGTCTATGCGGGCAAACCACTGCGCTCCCGCATGCGCGCCTGGTGGAAGGTTCGCGTGTGGGACAAAGACGGCAAGTCGTCGGCATGGAGCTTGCCCGTTGAATGGACAATGGGGCTGCTGGACAAATCGGATTGGCATGCCAAATGGATTGCGGATTCTGCCAGCGCGACTAACGTGGCGGTGCGCGGTCCGCTCAACGGCTACCACAGCCAGCTTGCGATCAGTCCCGATGCTAACAAGTGGGTCGCCCTCGATCTTGCCAAGTCACAAACGTTCGACGCAGTGCGCCTGTTCCCGGCCCGGCCCTACGACTGGCAACCGGATACGCCGGGCTTCTTGTTCCCCGTCCGTTTCAAAATAGAAGCCGCGCAACATGCTGACTACTCGGACGCGCGTGTTGTGGTGGACCGCACCCAGACCGACCAACCCGACCCTGGAACCAACGCGCCGGTCTTTGGTTTCCCCCCCGTTACCGCGCAATTCATTCGTCTCACGATCACGCGCTTGCGGCAGCGCGACGGAACCAACTACGCGATTGCCCTGGCGGAAATCCAGGTCTTGAGCGGCAAACAAAACCTCGCCCAGGGTGCCAGGGTCACCGCACTGGATTCCATCGAAACGGGAGCGTGGGCCCAAGCCAATCTGACTGACGGCGCGCTGGTCACCGTGAAACCCGGCAGTGGCTCTGGCGCGTTGCCCGCCACGATGGTCCGCAAATCCTTCCGCCTGGGCGGGAGGGTAAAACGCGCCACCGCATACGTCACCGGCTTGGGCCTGTACGAGTTGCACATCAACGGCCAGCGCGTCGGCGACCACTTGCTCGCGCCAGAATGGACCAGTTACCGCAAGCGCGTCCAGTACCAGACCTGCGATGTGACGGCGCTGCTCCGTTCCGGCGAAAACGTAGTCGCCGCGATGCTGGGCGAAGGCTGGTATGCGGGACGGCTGATGGCCGTTGGCCGTTTCGCCTATGGCACTTGCCCACGCTTTTTACTCCAACTTGAAGTCGAACTTGCCAACGGCAAACGGCAAACCGTCGTGAGCGATGAATCCTGGCGCAGCACCACCGACGGGCCGATCAGCTCGTCCGGCATTTACGACGGCGAAGTCTATGACGCGCGTAAAGAGATAGCCGGCTGGGATGCGCCCGGTTGCAGCGATAACAGATGGAATCCCGTCACCACTTTCGACGTGGACCAACCACAACTTGTGTGGCAGCGCAATGAGCCGATTCTCGTCGTCAAAGAGTTGACGCCCATTGCCTTGACCGAACCCAAACCCGGCGTATATGTCTTCGATCTCGGCCAAAACATGGTCGGCGGGTGCCGCGTGCGCGTGCATGCCAAAGCAGGCCAGCCTATCACCATCCGCCACGCCGAGATGCTCGACGACAACGGCACCCTCTACACCGCCAACCTGCGTGGGGCACCGCAGATTGATTGTTACATCCCAGCCACCAGCCGCCAAGTCGTCATCGAACCGCGATTCACCTATCACGGCTTCCGCTACGTTGAGTTGACCGGTCTGGCCCAACCACCCGTGGCAAATTGCCTCGTCGGCCGGGTCTTCCACTCCGCTGCACCCCAAGCGGGTTGGTTCGAGTGCTCGGATTCGTCTTTGAATCAACTCATGCGCAATATCCTCTGGACCCAACGCGCCAACCTGATGAGTTCGCCCAACGACTGCCCGCAACGCGACGAACGCTTCGGCTGGATGGGCGACATCCAGGCGTTCTCACAAACAGCCATATTCAACATGGATCTGGCAGCGTTCTTCACGAAATTCGTCCAGGACATCCGCGATGATCAGGCCGATGACGGTCGCTATCCCGACTTCGCGCCCCATCCGGGAGACCCGAACAAAAGCTTCTCCGGCGTGCCAGCCTGGGGCGATGCTGGCACGATCATCCCTTTTCGGATGTTTGAGAACTACGCCGACACGCGCGTGCTCGCCGAGCACTTTGATTCCGCCCGCCGCTGGGTGGATTACATCCACAAACTCAATCCCAACCTGATTTGGGCCAAGGGCCGGAACAACGACTACAACGACTGGCTTAACGGCGATTGGGTCAAGCAGGCCGGTTGGCCAACCGAGGGCGGCTCCGTCCCCAAAGAAGTTTTCGCCACCGCCTTCTTCGCTCATTCCACACAAATCGTCGCGAAAATGGCTGAGGTGCTTGGCCGCAAAGCGGAAGCCGATGAATATGACGACTTGTTCAGCCGGATCAAAGTCGCATTCAACCAGGCATTCGTGAAACCGGACGGTCGGATCGAGGGCGGCACGCAGGGCGGCTACGCGCTGGCGCTCAACTTCAACCTGCTGCCCGACGACCTCCGGCCCAAAGCCGCGCAACACCTCGTGGAGAACATCCGCCGCTACCAAAACCATCTCTCCACCGGCATTCAGACCACACACCGCGCGCTGCTGGAGTTGGCACGGACGCGCTACACCGACGTGGCCTGGCAACTCCTGACCAACCGCAGCTTCCCGTCGTGGCTCTACATGATCGACAATGGCGCAACGACGATGTGGGAACGCTGGGACGGCTACGTCAAAGGTCGCGGCTTCCAGGACGCTGGCATGAACTCGTTTAACCACTGGGCCTTTGGCGCCGTGGGCGAATGGGTTTGGCGAAACATCGCCGGGATCAACCCTGACACCACGCACCCTGGCTATCAGCACTTTGTCATCCGGCCGCAGCCCGGGGGTGGCGTGACATGGGCCAAAGCCCAATACGATTCCATCCACGGACGAATCAGTATCGACTGGAAAGTCGCCGAGGGCTCAATCGCTTTGAATGTTCTTGTGCCGCCAAACACGACGGCGACAGTCTATGTTCCAACTCAACACCCATCGGCCGTCAAAGAAAGCGGTCGAGCCACTTCACAAGCTGACCACGTGACCTGCCTCCGCGACGAAGCGGGCGCCGCGGTCTATGAACTCGGCTCCGGCCACTACCATTTCACCGCTCCCCTTCCCACAAAATAAGTTCCCCGTACCCGCGCCCGGCGAGTTGATGATGTCTGAGAATCCACAATCGTCGCTTTATTGTGGCTTTTTGAATCCGCCGTGGCTGGAGATTCAGGGCGGATTCAAGAACCTGCAAAATCGTAGCCGCCGACGGCAGTCGGCGCAC
>JBAXTC010000425.1:0-6910 GCA_037130375.1 Verrucomicrobiota bacterium
GAGAGTTGGTTCATGGGTTTGGGATTGAACAGGAGGAAACGGAGATAACGGAGAATTATATCTGCCATTGCCTGAATCGGGTAAGCGCTTATGTTGGCCTTCTGGCTGGCCAAAGAGGCGCTGCGACCGCTAGACGAACGTCTCGCGCGGGAGATTGACGACCATGTCCAGGCGCATGGCGCGGCCACGGTCGGCGGGGCCGAAGCTGAACGTGGCATGGCCTTGCAACGCAGCATTGGTCCCATTCATCGAGGCCAAGCAGGTGTACGCGGTGCTTGTGGCGGTCAGTTCCAGCGTGTTCGGCGTCGGTGTAAAATCAACAGGCCGGGTTCAGGGATGCCTTGGGCCTGGCATGGGCCGGTGCCGGACCACGAAGCCAGTAGTCCGCACCACAGCGCCACAATCCAGTGCGTTTTCATATCAGGTTCTCCATTGCGTGAGCTTCATCCCCGCAGGGCGCGCATCGCACAGCTTGGCATCACCCGCATAATCTCCTTTGCAGTGCTGACGCTCGAAGCTACCTTGCTTGAGCATGAACTCGTTGTTGTCGCGCATCACGATCAATCCGGACATTTGCCACGGCAAGCCGGTGATCCGCAACCTACGGTATCCGGTGGAGACCCTGTTGGAATACCTCGCTGGTGGGGATGCCATTGAGGATGTGCTGGCCGAATTCCCGGATCTGGAGCGGGAGGATATGCTGGCCTGCCTGGAGTTCGCCGCGCAATCGCTCCGGGTCAAAAGCCAACACCTGGTGCTGGCATGAAATTCCTGGTGGACGCGCACATTCCTCGGGGAATCTGCGCGCTGCTCCAATCCGCGGGTCACGACGCCCTCCACACCCGGCAGCTTCCGGCGCAAAATCAGACGCCCGACCAGGCGATCAATGATCTGTCCGTCAGGGAGCATCGCGCGGTCATCTCCAAGGACACCTACTTCTACTATTCCCATCTGCTGCTACAAAGGCCGCCCAAACAGCTGCTCATCCGCACTGGCAACATTCGCTCCCGCGAACTCAAGGCGCCCTTCGAAGCTCACCTCTACGAGATCGTTCAGGCGCTCTAAGCCAATGCCCTGGTGGAACTCGACCGATCTGAAGTGCGCATCGTGACGTGATCCCTCGGCTCGATTTTCCCACCAACCGGAAATCCAACGCCAAGACGCCGGGACGCCAAGGCGCGAAGGGATTGCGGATTCGACGGAAGTTTTTTCTCCCCGGCAGCCTGGGTGACGAGGTTCTGATTTCCAATCGGCAATCGGAAATTGCCAACTCCGCTGAGCCTGCCTCGCGCCGCACATCGGTGTCTTCGGTTGGTTTCTCTTTGCTTGCATTGGTCTTGGAATGTCAATAGTTGAGAAAGGCAGCGGAGGTCGCGGGCCTGCCGCAAGCTGAGTTCCTGCGTGAACTGGGCGGCACCGCATCCCCATCCATTACGGCGCCGAAGAACTGGCGGAAGACCTGCGGACGGTCGAAGCGCTGGCGTGCCGATGATTGTCGTCTCGGATACCTCGCCGCTCACCGCGCTGCTCGTGGTCGGAGCGGCGGATATTCTTCCCCAGCTTTTCAAAGAGGTAATCATTTCGGTGGGCGAGTGAGGTTCCGTATTCGAGCTCGGGAGGAAACGCAAAGCAGGGATGCGAAGGGGTACTGAAGCACGTTCCTGGGAAGTGTAAATAGTGAGGACTGACGCTTGCATGCTGCTGAACGACCCGCAGCATTCCGGCCACTCCATCGCCACCCTGCGGCAGGCTGCCAACGAAGGTTCCCTCGTCATCGACTTTTTCGCTGTTGGCTGGGCCGCGCACGGCGCCAGACCCCTTCCTTGGCAGCCCGCGCCCGACGACGCCGACCCTCACCGACAAATCACAGCTCCGCCCAAAGCAGCCAATGAACAAAAGCAAAATCGATCTCGTCTAATAGGGAGTTATTGAAAACAGCGAGAACACGAAATAACAGCGACGATACTCTTATGAAAAAGATTACTTTATTGGCCGTGATCGGTTTGTCCGCCTTCGCATTTTCTGCGCAGGCGCAATTCCTGGGCATTTCCAGCGGAAGATGCGGGGTTTCGGTAGGGCTTGGGGCACCCGTGTGTTACGCGCCCGCCCCGGTGGTCTATGCGGCTCCGCCCGTTGTCTATGCTCCACCCGTTGTCTATGCGCCGGGACCGGTGTATTACGCGCCGGCGCCCGTCGTTTATGCGGCGCCAGCACCTTACTATGGTTACGGCCCCACCGTAGTAGTTGGAGGCGGCTACCGTGGATGGGGCGGCGGCTACTGTGGCCGGGGATATTACGGGAATCGCGGCGGAGGCTGGCGTCGTTAGCGCGGGGGAGAGAACAAACCACGCTCTCAGTGAAAGTGCCTGATTAACGCTCAGGCGGCGCGGCGTTTTGCATCGAGATAGCCACTGAAGGCCGCCTGGGTGATTCTCTCCTGCGTCCACTCGCCAGGCAGGAATTCGGCAGCGATATGGCCAGCCGACATGACGAGAATCCGATCGCACAGCGCCATCAGTTCAGTCAACTCGCTCGATACCATCACCACCGCCTTCCCGTCCGCCGCCAGGTTCCTCAACAACTGGTAAATCATGTCCTTGGCGGCGACATCGATGCCGCGCGTTGGTTCGTCAAAAAGCAGCACGCTGCAATCGCGAACGAGCCATCGGCCGATGACGACTTTCTGCTGGTTGCCGCCGCTGAGTTCAGCCACGACTTGCTCCGGGGAAGCGCAACGAATTGCCAACCGCTGGCAAACCGAATCGGTGGTCTTGGTCTCCGCGCGCTCGTCCAGCCATCCGCCAGGGCGGGTATGGCGTGACATAGTGGCCAGGGTGGTGTTGACGCGGATCGGTTGGGCCAGCAGCAAACCGTCCTGTTTGCGGTCTTCGGGGACCATGCCGATACCGGCGCGGACAGCGTCGGCAGGTTTGCGGATCACCACGCGCTGCGCGGCCCCGCCGAGCAATATCTGGCCGCTGTCTTTCCGGTCAGCGCCGAAGATCGCCCGCAGGGTTTCGGTGCGCCCCGAACCGATAAGACCGGCGAGGCCGAGAATCTCACCTCGCCGCACCTGGAAACTAACATCCCGGACCCGGTCGCCCGAGCAAAGGTGCTCCACCCGCATTGCGACTTCCCCGGCCGGGCGCTCGGCCGTTGCTTTTCGCTCGGGTAGATCGTGGCCCACCATCTCGCGCACCAATTCGGCAGGCGTGGCCTCGGCGGCGTTGTGGGTGGCCACACGCCGTCCGTCCCGCAGCACGGTGACGCGGGTGGCGATGCGGCGGATTTCATCCATGCGATGGCTGATGTAGATGATGCCGACACCGTCAGCCTGGAGCCGGCGGATGTTGTAGAAGAGTCGGTCGGTCTCCGGATCGGTCAAGGCGGCGGTGGGTTCGTCGAGGATGAGCAGGCGACAATTAAGCGCGAGCGCGCCGGCGATTTCGACCAGTTGCTGCTGGCCGACGCCGAGTTGGTCAGCGGGAGTCGCGGGATCGAGGTCATCCAGCCCGACTCGGGCCAAAGCCAGCCGAGCCTGATCATGCAGGTCCCCAAAGCGCACGAACCCGGCGCGCTGCGGCAGGCGGCTGAGAAAAATATTCTCCGCTACGCTCAAGGTCGTGATGACGTTGAGTTCCTGGAGAACCATGACGATGCCGGCATGTTCGGCCTCGCGTTTGGAGTGTGGCGCGTAAGAACGGCTGTCCAGGAGGATTTGTCCACGGTTGAGGGGAGTCAGACCGCAGAGGATGCGGGCGAAGGTTGACTTACCCGCGCCGTTGCTGCCGATCAGGGCATGAACCTCCCCGCCCTGCAACTCGAAGCTGAAATCTGTCAGCACCGGAACGTTGTAGCTCTTATGAAGGCCGACAACCTGCAGGAGCGGAGCGGCAGCCATAGTAAGATTGAAAGCCGGGATGGCCCGAGCCAACCACTCCGCTAAATAAAGTCAACGGCTTAAGACAGCCCCTTCACGTCCCAGCCATGACGATATTGGCGGCGGATAAATTGGTTAGCCTGTTGCTCATCGAATTTCAACTGAGGCGCATTCCATTTGAGCGTAGTTTGGGGAAAGCGCGTGGCGACGCAGCCGAGGAGGACCGCTTCGGTGAGAGGGCCGGCATAGTTGAAGTTGGCGCTGGTCGTCTCACCATGGAGACAGGCTTGGATGAACTGGCCCCAATGGTCCTTGGAGCCGACTTCGGGAAACTTGAGGTTCTTGAACTTCTTGTCCGGATAGAGCAACGGCCGGGCAATGTGCGGCAGCACCATCAGCCCCTGTGTGCCAACAAAGATCGAGCCCGCGTCGGGCAGCGGGTCTCCCTCGAGTTGTGCGAGAACGTCGGCAGGAGGTTTCTGCGCGCCGTCGTACCAGTTTACGGCAATCGTTTTGTCCGCAGTGTAGGGGGTTCCGGGGAAAATGTAGTGAATGCGCGAGTCGATTGCCCAGTTCCACTCGTTTGGAAGCGGCCCCTCGGAACGCACAGAAACAGGCGCGCTCAAACCCAGGGAATCAAACACGGGATCGAGGATGTGGCAGCCCATGTCACCCAATGTGCCCGTGCCGAAATCAATGCGTTTGCGCCAGTTGGCGGGGTGATAATACTCGTGGCCGATAAAGGATCGCTCGGCGCACACCCCGAGCCATATATCCCAGTTAAGGCCGGGCGGCACGTGGTCCGAAACGTCAGGACGAGGCGCTGGGTCGCCCCAGGATTTTGGAACCCATGAGTGGACTTCCTTGATCTTGCCGATGGCGCCGGAACGCAGGAGCGGCGGTGCCAGGCGGTAAAAGCTGGACGAACGGATCTGGATACCCATTTGAGTAACGAGACCCTTGCGGCGAGCAAACTCGGTCAGCTTTCGCACTTCGTAGAGGTCATGGGCCATGGGTTTCTGGCAATAGACATTTTTGCCCATCTGCATGGCGCTCATGGCCATGGCCGCGTGCATGTGGTCGGGCGTGGAGACGTTCACCGAGTCAAGATGCTTGCCTTCCTTGTCCAGCATTTTGCGCCAGTCCTGATAAACTCTGGTGTGCGGAAATCGCTTCTTGAATTCCATCCCCCGGTTCAAGTCCACCTCCGCAACGGCGACCAATTCGAGTTGTTTAAACTTGGTGAGCTCTCCGATATCTGCCAAAGCCATGCCCCCCGCGCCAAAACTGGCGTGGCGAAGCACGCTGCCGGGCGGGCGGGCTATCAGGTCGCGTGTGACAAAGGGTCCGGCCAGCGCAACGGCGCCCAGGGTTTTAAGAAAGGATCGACGGGTGAAAGATCGATTGGATGTCATTGTATCTAAGTCAGGCATTAAGCATTGGGAGGTAAAACATCAAAAGGCTGCTTCCGGGTCAATCGAAAACGTGAACCAAATGCGTTCGAGGGCAACCGTGGCTCGTGGACGGCCCATCTGGGCAACGTCCAGACTTGCGCGCTTTGCAGCCTGCCCCCAAGGAATCACAGTTCACGAGCCGACCGCCTTTTCAGAGATCGTGGTTGAGGGCGGATGACTGGCAAACCGCTCCTCCACTTTCCCGGAGATCTCCGGGTAAAGTTTTCGGAGGCAATCGAAACAAATGCTGTGGCTGAACTCGGCCTCGGTGTGTTGGTGCAGGTAGGTTTCCACCTGGGTCCAATACCCCTGGTCGTTGCGGATTTTCTTGCAGGCAGAACAAATCGGGATGAGTCCCCGCAGAGTTTTCACTTTCGCGAGGGCATCCTCCAACTTCAGTAACTGGGCGGCCAGTTGGTTCTGCATCTCGACCATGCGCCGACCGACCTCGACGCGAGCGCAAAGTTCGCCGAAATCGAAGGGCTTGGTCAGGTAGTCGTTGGCCCCGGCCTTGAGCCCGGCGACAATGTCAGCCTTCTCGTCTTTAGTGGTCAGCATGATGATGTAGATCGGATGGCCGGTCTTTTGTGCGGCGCGGACCCGGCACACCACTTCCTGTCCGTCCATCCCGGGCATCATCCAGTCGAGAATCGCCAGTGGGGGCGCGTCTGGTTGCTGCAACAACTGCCACGCATCGACGCCGTTGGCCGTGGTCGTCACCTCGTGGCCTGCCTTTTTCAACACGCCTTCCAGCGCAGTAAGTGAGGTAAAATCGTCTTCGGCTATGAGTATGTTCATCGTGTTGTTTCTATTTCCGTTTTGTTTCCAGTTGTTGCTGACAGTTATCCATCAGATACACAAGGAGAATCTGTGCAGTTTCGGACGGTTTGCGCCTTTGGTAGCGGTTAGGTGTCATTCTTCATCGCTTCCTTCAGCGCCTCGAATTGCGCATCCACCTCAGCCATCCGGGCCGACATCATCGCCAGGTTGCCGGCCTTGCCAGCTTGCTCCATCGCTGAGGCGACGGCGCGTAACGCTTCGCCGCCCACCGTGGCGGCGGCGCCTTTGATTTTGTGGGCTTGTTGTTCAATGCGATGTGCCTCCCCTGCAGTCACGTATCGTTTCAACTGCTCGATTTGACCGGGCATATCCCCCAGGAATCCCTCGATCACCACTCGGGCCAGTTGCTGGTCGTTCATCACTCGATTCATCAGAGAGGCACGATCGAAGACCGGGATCGCCTCCGGACGGGTGGGTGCCCCTGCTTTTTCTTTAGTCTCGCTCGCCAGCGGTTGACCGCCTTCGCCTTTTGGCTTCAACCACTTCTCCAGGACCGCGACCAAGGCGGACACCTCGACTGGCTTGGTGATGTAATCGTCCATACCCGCCTCCAGGCATTTCTCCCGGTCGCCCTGCATCGCATAAGCAGTCATGGCGACGATGGGAAGGTGAGCCGTCTGCCCTCCGTCCTCCGTCTGTCCTCCGTCCTCCGCCCTCCGCCCTCCGTCCTCCGCCCTCCGTCCTCCGTCCTCCGCCCTCCGCCCTCCGTCCTCCGCCCTCCGCCCTCCGTCCTCCG
>JBAXTC010000426.1:0-6908 GCA_037130375.1 Verrucomicrobiota bacterium
TCGCCTGTTCCGCGCCAACTTCCGCCTCTGTCAGCCGAACCTGGAGCAGCCCGCCCTCTTTCATGGCGTCCCGCGCATTCAGACATAGGTTGACGAGAACTTGCTCCATCATACCCCTATCCGCGTTCACCCAGACCAGTTTATCCGCGCTCGAGAACTCCAGAGTGATGCGCTCCCCCACGAGTCGGTCCAGATCCCGGCACTGCTTCGATACCATCGCCGCCAGGTCCATCGGCTGGCGTCGCATCACCGACTGACGGCTGAAAGCCAGCAACTGTTTAATCAGTTCGGCTGCCCTTTGACATGACCCCAACATCCCGCCCAACAGTTCGCGCGCCTCGGCCCCAGGACTGAGCGTCTGGACCAGTTCCAGGTTCATCATCACGGCCGCAAGGATGTTGTTAAACTGGTGTGCCATGCCGCCGGTCAGGTAGCTAATGGTTTCCATCTTCTGGAATTGCTGCGCGCGATCTTCCAACCGCTTGCGCTCGGTGATGTCCTGCACCAAACCGGACATCCGGTTGGCTTTGCCTTCGGAATCTCGTTCATGACCGCCTCGGACCCAAATCCACCGCACTTTGCCATCGGCGCGCTGGATGCGGCACTCGAAGCTCCAGTCGGATTGATCGGTAACCGCCTGGCGGAATTTCCGCTGCACTTCCGGGCGGTCCTCGGGCAGAACGTGTTCAAGGAACCTCTCGTAGGACCAGCTTGGCAACAGCGTCTCATAGCCGAAAATACAGTCGTGAGTCAGCGTTCGCTCCGCCTGATGGTCCAGCAGGTCAAGCTCCCAGGCGCCGGTCTGGGTCGTTTCCAAGGCAAACTTCAAGCGCGCTTCGCTCTTCCGCAGCGCCTCCTCCGACTGGTGCTTGTAAAGTGCCATTTCAATGGTCGCCCTGAGCTCGCGACCCTCAAAGGGCTTTAGGATGTACCCAAACGGCTCCGCCAGCTTCGCCCGCTGGATCGTGGCTTCCTCCGAGTAAGCGCTCAGAAAGACCGACGGAATATGGAACCGCTGCCGGATCTCGTTGGCGGCGGCGACGCCGTCCATCTCGCCTTCGAGCCGGATGTCCATCAACACCAGGTCGGGCCGCAGTTCGCCGGCCAAGGCGATGGCCTTTTCGCCGCTGGCAGCCTGGCCTACCGGCTGGTAGCCCATTTGCTTCAGGCGTGCGCTGATGTCCGCCGCTACGATCCGTTCGTCTTCGACAATCAATATCCGTGGTTCATTCATGGGTAGTCTCCGTTTCCGCCTGGTTGTGGAAGAGGCCTTGGACGGCGGTTCCTTGTCCTCGCTCTTGATAAAGTCCTCGCGTCTTTCCCAGCCACTGCCGAACAGCCGCCGCAGCGGCCTGCGCCGTGGCGCCCAGAAGCTTCACCTGTTCTCGCGCTTGCTCCATGTCCCCAGTTTCCGCTGCCTCTTCGATCGACCCGAACGCTGCCCTGAGATCCTCCAGCCCAAACGAAGCGCTCACTCCTTTCAATGAGTGCGCCGTCCGCTCCACTTCCTCCCGCTTGCCATCCGCCAAATCCCGTTCGAGCTCGGCCAGGCGGACCGGGAGGTCTTTGATATAGTCCTCAACGATCAGCGCCACCGATTCCAGGTCGAGCTCCGCGGCCAGTTGATCGAGCCTCGAGGCTGTCGTTGCCGGCAGGCAACTCGAAACTTCTCCGCCTGCGGATGAAAGAACCGCACTGCGCAATTCTGTCGCCGTAAAGGGTTTCGAGAGAAAACCATCCATGCCGGCGGCAAGGCAGCGTTCCCGGTCCCCGATGAGGGCATTGGCGGTAAGCGCCACAATCCGCGCGCGCTTGTCTCCGCTCACTCCCTGTGACTGTTCGAGCTGCCGGATGTTCCGGGTGGCCTCATAACCATCCATCTGGGGCATGTTGCAGTCCATCAGAATCAGATCGTAATCTTGACGCGCCACCGCTGCCATCACCTCCAAGCCGGTCTCCGCCGTCTCGGCGACCGCACCAATCTCCTTCAGCATCAGCAGGCAAAGCTTGCGGTTGATGGGGTGATCCTCCGCCAACAAGATTCGCAGTCGGGAGATTTTCCCTCTGTCTTCCGCGCTCGTGCTGCTGCCAGCCTGCACCCGGCTGGCAACGTTCTGCCAGGCTTTGCCCTCGACCGCTGTGATCAGCGCGTTAAACAGATGCGATTGCTGGACAGGCTTGAGCAACACGTGCCGGAACGGACCCAGACCCTCCGGTTCCTGCGTCAGCGCCCTGGCCGGACTCGCCAGGAGAATGCAACAAATCGTCTGGCCCAGCCGCGACAGTTCTTGACGCAAGTCTGCTCCGCCCTCGATCGCGAATTCATCCTCACACACCACCACCGCAGTTCGATTCTGGCTCACCGCGGACTCGACTTCGCGGACGAGCTCCCGAACCGTGCCCGCCGCCGCGCAGCCAACATCCCAACTCCGAAACTGCTCCCGCAACGACTCCGCTAATCCAGCGTGCTGAATCCCGAGGACGACTTGCGCCCGGACCAGTGCCGGATGGCTTTCCGCGACCCTCGGCTGCTCGGCTGCCCCGAACGGTAGTTCAAACCAAAACATGGAGCCTTTATCACACTCGCTTTGCACTCCGATGCTGCCCCCCATTAACTCGACCAGCCGGCGTGAAATGGCCAGCCCCAAACCCGTGCCACCGAATCGCTGCGAGGTGGATTCTTCGGCCTGCGTAAAACGCTCGAACAAGCGCTTGACCTGCTCTTCCGTCATCCCGATGCCGGTGTCTTTAACCTCGAACCGCAGAACCACCGGCTCGCCTGAGCCGGCCACCGCATGCACCCGCACAACCACCTCGCCATCCTTGGTAAACTTGACCGCATTGCCCACCAGGTTTAGCAGCACCTGCCGCAGCCGGTGCGCATCCCCCTTCACTCGGTCGGGCACATCGTGGCGCATGATGCCTGCCAGGCTGATCCCCTTCTCCGGATCTCGATGCTCAGCCAATTTCAGCACCCCGTCCAGCACCGAGCGGACGGAAAACTCCTCGGAGATGATCGTGATCTTGCCCGCTTCAACTTTGGAAAAATCCAGCACATCGTTGATCACTTGCAGCAGCGCCTGGGCGCTCTGCGCAATGGCATCGGCGAATTCGGCCTGCCGTTGGTCGAGCTTCGTCTTGAGCAACAATTCGGTCATGCCCAAAACCCCGTTCATCGGAGTCCGAATCTCATGGCTCATGTTGGCCAGAAACTCGCTCTTGCTCCGGTTGGCAGCCTCAGCGCGCGCCGTAGTCTGCTCCAATTCGAGGTTGGTCTCCCGCAACTTATGCTCGATCCGTTTGCGCTCGGTGATGTCGCGGCACACGCATTGATAAAGTTGCTGACCTTGCAGCTCCACGAGTTGCGCGGAGATATGGACAATCCTGACTTCTCCTTGCCGCGTGCGTTGAAGCGTCTCGAAATCCACCCGCCCTTTATGGACCAGCTCTGCCAGGCGCGCTTTGGTCTCCAAGGCCGTTTCTTTAGCATCCAGATCGTGGATGGTGAGCAGGGCAAACTCTTCTCGGGAATATCCCAACTGTCGATGGGCTCCCGTGTTGAACTCCACGAACCGAGCCGTCTGCGGATCAATAATGAAGATTCCGTCAGGTAACTGCTCAAACAGAATGCGTCGGCGGACTGTCTCGCCTCTCAACGCCTCCTCCGCCCGGTGCTTGTAGAGCGCCACTGCGATGGTCGCCCTCAGATCGCGGCCATCAAAGGGCTTCAGGATGTATCCAAACGGCTCGACCAGCTTCGCCCGCTCGATCGTATCTTGCTCCGAGTAAGCGCTCAGAAAAATCGATGGAATGTGGAACCGCTGCCGAATCTCGTTGGCGGCGGCGATGCCGTCCATCTCGCCTTCGAGCTGGATGTCCATCAACACCAGGTCGGGCCGCAGTTCCCCGGCCAGGGCGATGGCCTGCTCACCGCTGGCAGCCTGGCCTACCGGCTGGTAGCCCATTTGCTTCAGACGCGCGCTGATGTCCGCCGCTGTAATCCGTTCGTCTTCAACAATCAATATTCGCGGTTTATTCATAGGCTCTCCGCTTCCGCCAGGTTCGGGAAGAGGATTTGGACGGTGGTTCCTTGTCCTCGCTCGAAATTGACCGTCCCGTGCAATTGGTCCGTCAGCAGGTAAACCAATCGCAGCCCCAGGCTTTCGGTGTGGTGCGGGTCCAGCGCAGCGGGCAGCCCGACCCCATCGTCCGTGACAGTGAGGAGCACCTTCTCGCGCGTCGGGCTCTGGATGGTTACCCGGATGATGCCCGTCCGTTCGCCCGGGAATGCGTGCTTCAGGGCGTTGGTCACCATCTCGTTGATCAACAGCCCGAAGGGCACGGCCTGATTCAGCCCAATCGAAATGCTTTTATTCTCAACCTGCGACTCGATTCGGACGCCGGCCCTGACGGGACCGGCGCTGCGCAGCAGATTGGCGCAGAGATCCTCCAGGTAATTGGTCAGGTTGAGATAGGCCAGATTCTCGGATCGGTAAAGGTTCTCATGAATCAGCGCCATCGACCGCACGCGGTTTCGGGTGGTGGCCAGGATGTCCAGCATGTCGCCCTTTTGGCTCTGTCCGGCTTGCAGGTTCAGCAGGCTGATGATGATCTGGAGGTTGTTCTTCACCCGGTGGTGGATTTCCCTGAGCAGGACGGTCTTTTCAGCAAGCGAAGCCTGCAGTGCCCGCTCGATCTCTCTGCGCTTGGTGATGTCGGCGAAGGATGTCAAGACAGCGTAGGGGCGGGTTTCGCCGCTTTTGAACATCGGTTCGGCGTTGATGTTAATCCATCGCTGCGATCCGTCCGGCAGGCGCAAGCCCATGATCACATCGCGGCAGGATTGGCCCGTGCGCAAGCTTACCATCGACGGATGCGCCTCGCCCGGGAACACTCGCCCATCTTCGCGCACCGTTTGCCAACGAGGATCCACCGATTTGCGACCCAGAATCTGGTCGCGGGTTAAGCCGAGAATCTTCTCTGCACTCGGGTTGCAGTCGATAATGACTCCGTCCGTCGCTTGAAAGACGATGCCCTCGGCCATTGCCGTCTGGACCGAGCGCAGGCGCTCTTTAACCCTAATGCGATGGAAGAGAGATTGGGTTTCCAGAGCGAGGATGCGTATCAGTTCGGTGTTGCCGGCAGTGGGTGGTTCGGGCGAGCGGGAAGCCACGGTCAGAAAACCAAACGGTTGTTGCTCGGCACAAAGGGCGATGCAATAGATGTGGCGAAGTCCATGCGCTACGCCCACCTGAGCCTGCTCCGGAAACTGGGTGACGAGGTTGAGCATCTCTTTCGGGTTTTCCAGAACCGCTTTCATGTAAGGGGCGTTCAATGGACGGTGGGCCACCTGTTCGGCAAACTCGGAACTCAAACCGATCTGATGCTGAAGCACTGCATCCTGGCCAGCGATGAGGTAAACCGCGCTGGAGTCCATGTCCCCCAAGTCGATGGTCTTCTGCGCTAAACAGGCCAGCGCGGAATCGAGATCGGCGCAGGCGTTAAGCGCAACGATGCTGTTGTGCAACAATTCGTTGGTGCGAGCGGATCGTTTCAGAGCTTCCTCGGCGCGCTTGTGTTCGGTGATGTCGGTACACGATCCGATGTAGCCAGCGAAGTCACCCCCCATATCATACCGGGGCGTCCCGCTATCGAGAACCCAGCGGTATTCGCCGTCATGGCGGCGGAGTCGGTATTCTATATGGAAGGGTTTCTGTTCATCGAAGCTGCCGACGTAAATCTCCAGGTAACGGACAAGGTCGTCCGGGTGAACCCCTTCGGTCCAGCCATTGCCCATCTCCTGGTCCATCGTCCGGCCGGTGAAGTCGAGCCAGGTCTTGTTGAAGTAATTGCACCACTTGTCCCTGCCAGAGGCCCAAATGAGCACGGGTGCCGTATCGGCCATCGCCGCGAAGAGTCTCTGACTTTCTCGCTCCGCCTGCTTGCGCTCCGTGATGTCGCGGCAAATGCTCAACAAGGCCGGTTTGCCATCCCAGACTATTCGACGGGCGTTCACGTCAATTGGGATGAGTGAACCGTCCTTGCGTTGCATCACAGTCTGGAAGGTCAGATGCCCTTCTTGAATCAACCGGGCTATTCTGTCCGCCGTGTGCAGACGATCTTCCGGTGAATCAATCTGTTGAATCGTCATCGACATCAGCTCCGGGCGGCTGTAACCAAGCAGCTTAACTGCCATCGGATTGGCGTCCAGTGTCTGCCCTTCCTCGTCGTTGATGAATATCAAATCCCCAGCGTTCTCGAAAAGGAGTCGGTGTTTTTCTTCGATGGCCCTCAAGGCTATCTCCGCCTGTTTGCGCTCGGTGATGTCCATCAGGACGAGGCGGCTTTCCCACCCATCCTCTGAGACGCTGGCCTGAAGGAGAACCGTGAGTGGTGGTTTGTCTTTGATCGCAAGCCGCACTTCGATGGTTTCCGGCGACTGGGTCGCAAAGGCCCTGGTCAAAAGAGTTCTAAAAGCAGGAAGATCAGCGCTGGCGACGAAAATCTCAAAGCGACGGTCCAACAAGCGCGAGCGCTCGAGTCCGAGCATGCGAGCGCCAGCCAAATTGGATTGGATAATCTCTCCCTGGTGTCCCAGGGTGAAGTAACTCACGGGAGCGAAGTCGTAGAGGTTGGTGTAGCGCGCCGCCGATGCTTTCAGCCGTGCATGCGATTCCTCGAGTGTTTCGTTCTGCATCTCCAGTTCGATCTGGTGGACTTGCAGTTCCTGGACGAGCCGCTGCATTTCGTCGGTTGGTACAGGAACCTTCGGGGGCGGCGTCTGGCTCTGCAAGCGAGCTTGGGCGTGGCGGCGCAGGTCGGTGGCATCAGTTGACTTCTCAGTTGGCTTTTTAGGTTTCATCGCCTTTGTTCTTCATCCATATTTTCCAAAAGGGGCAGCGAGATTG
>JBAXTC010000427.1:0-6882 GCA_037130375.1 Verrucomicrobiota bacterium
CCCATGATCAGGATTGAACTGATGACCTCGTCCTTACCAAGGACGCGCTCTACCATCTGAGCTACATGGGCGCTGGCCAAATCGATTTTTTCATCCTGATACCAATAAAACGACAAAAAACCACTACCCCCGCTTTCCCACTCTAAAAAAGCTCAGGAGCTAATGATTTGCGACTTTTTACGGCCCAATGACGATGAGACAATACGAGACTCACCGAACCATGTCAACGGCTTTATGTTTTTTTTTGCATTTTTTTCTGAGACAGCGGTCTGCCTGGCTCCACCGCCCCCTGATTACTGCAAAAAGCTCACAAGTGCGCCGACTGCCGTCGGCGGCTACGGTTTGGATTTGCGCTGGTCCATTTTCTCTTCTCGCATCTTTTGGCTTGTGCTCGTGAACAAAAGCGCTTAAAGCCCATGATCCATTTGATTGAAATGCCATGACCACCAAGCGCCTTCAGGCCCTCGCCCACGAGTACGGCACGCCCGTTGTCGTGATTGACCACAACATCATTCGGAAGAACTACGCCGAGTTCAAAAAGCATCTGCCGAAGGTGCAGGCTTACTACGCGGTCAAAGCCAATCCGGAACCGGCCATCGTGCGCACGCTCTACGAAGCCGGGGCGAGCTTCGATGTGGCCTCGTTGCCGGAGTTCATGCTGGTCTATGAAAACATTAGACGCCTCCCACCAAAAGCGCAGCAGGATTTCATCTGGGACAAGATCATCTACGCCAACCCGACGAAGCCTAAAGAAACGTTGCGGGCGCTCGACCAATACAAGCCACTGGTCACGTACGATAACCTGGCCGAGTTGAAAAAAATCAGGCAATACGCTCCACATGCGGGTGTGGTGCTGCGCCTGCGTGTGCCGAACACCGGTTCCATGGTGGAGCTGTCATCGAAGTTCGGCTGCGACCCCGGCGAAGCCGTGGACCTCATCAACGCCGCATTTGACTTGGGCCTGGTGGTCGAGGGCCTGAGCTTCCACGTCGGCAGCCAATGCACTAACTTCCAAAACTTCGTTCAGGCATTGGATATTTCTGCCGCGGTAATGCGCGAATCCAAATCGCGCGGACATGCGCTCAAGATTCTCGACATCGGCGGCGGCTTTCCCGCCCCCTACAACAAACACGTCCAGCCGTTCAGCGCCCTGGCAAGGAAGATCAACGCCGAGATTGACCGCCTCTTTCCGGAAGCCATCCAAATCCTGGCCGAGCCGGGCCGGTTCCTTGTGGCCACCGCCGCCACATCCATCGCGACGATCATCGGCAAAGCGGTGCGCGACGGCAAGCCCTGCTACTACATTGACGACAGCGTTTATCACACCTTCAGCGGCATCATCTTTGACCATTGCCAGTACCACTTGAAGTCGTTCCGCAAGGGAAAAACCGAGGTCTGCGCCGTGTTTGGCCAGACCTGCGATGCGTTGGACAAAATCTCGCTTTCCGAGGAGTTGCCCGAGCTCGAGATTGAAGACCTGGTCTATTCGGAAAACATCGGCGCCTACAGCAGCGCCTCCGCCACTTGGTTCAACGGCTTCCCGCCCGCCAAGGTGGCCCATGTGAATGAATGACTGACTGACCCGGCTCAGGCCAACAGCGATTCATTATGAACCTCGCCCATTCGGCATCTCGGCGCGTTGGGAGTTTTCTGGCTTCCGCAGTGTTCATCCTCGCGGGCTGTCAGACACCGCTGGAGCGCGACGTCCCGAAACCCTCCACCAAAGAAATCGTCGGGCAAATCGGACCGAATCGCTACTACACCCCGGCCAACCAAGTGCTCACCCCTGCCGGGCTGCAGATCGAACTGCCGGAGATGCGACCCCAGGCACTGGCGTTGAGTCCGAACGGGCAATTGCTGGTAACTGCCGGCAAGACGCACGATCTGGTCGTCATCGACCCCCAGTCGGGAAAAATCCTCCAGCGGGTGCCCTTGCCGTCGGAGGGCGACCGGGACGCGACGCCCAAACCGGTTACGGAACGGATTCTCGAACCCGAGAAGAACGGTCAACTTAGTTTCACTGGACTGACCTTTTCGCCGGATGGTTCACGGATCTATCTGGCGAATGTGGATGGCAGCATCAAAGTGTTTGCGGTTGGGAAGGACGGCAAAGTCGCGGGCCTGTTCACCATCCCGCTTCCTCTGGCCAATGCACCGTGGCGCAAACCCGAAATCCCGGCCGGCATCGCGGTTTCCCGAGATGGCAAAATGCTCTACGTCGCGCTGAATCTCTCGAATCGCCTCGCGGAGCTCGATGCAGCCACCGGCAATATCCTGCGCCTCTGGGACGTGGGTGTCGCCCCGTACGCCGTCGTGCTCGCCGGGCATAGGGCCTACGTCAGCAACTGGGGCGGACGACGGTCTGACGCCACCAGCGTCACCGGCCCCGCCGGGCAAGGCACCCTCGTCCGGGTGGATCCGGTGCGGTTTATCGCAAATGAGGGATCTCTATCCGTCGTCGAATTAAGCCAGAGAGCGGATAAAACCGGGGTCCGAGGGTCGAACTGCGAAATCCTGACCGGGCTGCATGCATCGGCGATGGCGCTCTCGCCCGGCGGCCGCTGGCTGGTCGTCGCTAACGCCGGCAGTGACACCGTCAGTGTGATGGACACACGCACCGACGAGCTGGTCGAGACCATCTGCGCGCGGCAGAACCCGGCTGATCTGTTCGGCGCTCAACCGAACGCTTTGGCGTTCGACGAGTCAGGCAGGACGCTTTTCGTTTGCAACGGCACCCAAAACACGGTTGCGGTCTTGGCTTTCAACCCCGGTAAATCGAAGTTGTTAGGGATGATCCCGGTTGGCTGGTTCCCCGGAGCCATTGTCCACGATGCGCGGCGCAGAGCGATTTACGTGGCCAACATCAAAGGCGTAGCTTCGACCAAGACGCTCAACCCGGCGAAACATGCGGACTACAACACTCATCAATATTGCGGCTCGCTCTCGCTGGTGAAGGTGCCTGGGGGGCGCGACCTAAAGGCGCACACAAGCGTCGCGCTGGCCAACATGCGCTACCCGCTGCTTCGGGCCGCCGCTCTGCCACCACGTCCCGGCCAACCGCCGCGGCCGGTTCCCGAGCGCGCAGGCGAGCCGAGCGTGTTCAAGCACGTCGTCTATATCATCAAGGAGAACCGCACCTACGACCAAGTGCTCGGCGACATGAAAGAGGGCAACGGCAACCCTTCCCTGTGCATCTTCGGCGAGCGGGTGACGCCCAACCAACACCAGATCGCCCGCGAATTCGTCCTGCTCGACAACACCTACTGCTCCGGCATCCTCAGCGCCGACGGCCACCAATGGGCCGACTCCGCCCTCGTCAGCGATTATGCCGAGCGCTCCTTCGCTGGCTTTCCGCGCAGCTACGTCGATGGCATGGACTTTGACGACGTGGACGCCCTGGCATATTCGCCCGCCGGATTCCTGTGGGACAACGCTATCGCGCATGGCAAAACGCTCCGCGACTATGGCGAATTCTCCATCGGCCGCTCGCGGTGGACCGATCCCTCCAGAAAGGACGCGCCTAAGTTCCTCGATTACTACCACGAATTCCTCAACCCAACCGGCGCCATCGAAATCCGCAGCCTGCCGGGTATTGAATCGCTCCGTCCCTATCTCGTTACGAACACCGTCGGCTGGGACCAGAGCATCCCAGATGTCTTCCGCGCCGCACAATTCATCGGCGAACTCAAGCAATTCGAGCAGAGCGGACATTTCCCGGAATTAAGCATCATCTGTTTGCCCAACGACCACACCACCGGCACCAAGCCGGGCTACCCGACGCCCGCCGCGCAAGTGGCGGACAACGACCTTGCCCTCGGCCGGATTGTCGAGGCCATCAGCCGCAGCCGCTTCTGGCCGGAGACCTGCATCTTTGTCATCGAAGACGACCCGCAGGACGGCTGGGACCACGTCAGCGGCTTTCGCACGACGGCCTACGTTGTCAGCCCCTACACCCGGCTCCGCGCGACAGTCAGCACCCAGTACAACCAGACCAGTCTAATCCGGACTATGGAGCTGATGCTCGGCCTGCCGCCCATGAATCAGCTCGACGCCACGGCCACACCTATGTCCGACTGCTTCACCCAAACGCCGGACCCGGCCCCGTTCACCGCCGTGCCGAACAACATCCCGCTCGACCAAATGAACCCCGAGGCAAAAAAGGTTTCCGACCCGCTCCTGCGCAAACACGCCTACGCATCCGCGCGCCTGCCCCTCGACCAGCCCGACCGCTGCCCCGAAGACCTTCTCAACCGCATCCTCTGGCACGCCATGAAAGGCTCCCAAGCCCCCTACCCCGCTTGGGCCGCGCGGAGCGAAAAAAACGACGACTGAGCCACCAGAAGACAATTCTCGTCTTGGCTGGCACAGTGGGGCACCCCTCCTTTGCGGGGGATCTGGCTCCGGACGGAGTCGGAGACTCTGTGGACCGGCAGGTCGGAGACCTGTCCTACGACCCGTCAAAACGAGAAGCAGCGGCCAACAAAGAATCACTGGGGCCTTACAGGCGGGGGTAGCTTCTCTTGGTCTTCCTCGTTCGCGCGCTTCAGACGTTGGACTTCTTCGTCGCGTAGTTCTTTCTCCGTCGATCGCACCCCGGGCATCTTGTTTTTCTCCGCTGTCGCGGTCAACGCCGCGATTTCCGGCGTCGGCAGCACCGTCGGCCGAATCAATACAATCAACTCCTTGCGGGTCTCATCCGAGTGGGTGCTGCGGAAGAGATAGCCCAGCATGGGAATGTCCTTGAAGAATGGAACCCCTGCCTTATTACTGTTTTTATCCGTCTCAATCAAGCCGCCCAAAATGATGGTGTCGTGGTCTCGCACGGACACTTTGGCCTGAGCGTCCTTCTCGCTGGTGATCGGCACATCGCCGATGTTCGGCATCGTTATGTTGCCTTCGAAGGCGTCGATCTTTTGGTGGATGTCCAGCACGACCAGGCCGTCGGGATTGATTAGCGGCGTCACATCCAGGGTGACACCAATCTGGAGTTGTTGGATGGAAGTGGAGCCGCCGTAAGCTCCGCCACCATAGTAGCTGGATGTGGGGTAAGGCCGTGATTCGCCCACGAAAATGCTGGCCGGCTCGTTATGCGAGGTTTGGATGCGCGGACGCTGAAGAATCTTGGCGCGCGTATCGCTCGCCGCGGCCTTCACCGCCACATCGAGGTCCTGACCGAAGGACATCAAATAGCTGAAGCCGCCTGGAATGACGCCGGAAGCATTGGTCGCGGCGTTGACGGCATAGACATTGGGCTGGACAAAAGTGCTGTTGTTGACGGCCCCGACCCCGGTCCAATTGCCGATATTCTGGGGACGTTGCAGGTAGCTGAAGCCCAGGTCGCGGCTGTCCGACAACGTCACGGAAATGATCACTGATTCAATCAGGACTTGCGCCAGGACGACATCCAACTTCGAGACAATGTCTTTGATAATTTTGAGATCCTCCTTCGAGGCAAAGATCAGCAGCGAATTGGTGCGCTCGTCGGCGATGATCTTGGTCTGGCCGATCACCTGAATATCCCCGGTGGTGGAGGATCCGGCCCGGTTGATAATGTTCTGGAGCCGCTGAGTAAACGAACTACCCCCCGCGCCAGTCCCGCCCGTCATGCCCGTGTTACCGAACTGGCCGAAGGAGCCGCCGCCCATGCCACCCATGCCACCCATACCACCCATGCCACCCATGCCACCCATACCGCCCATGCCGCCAGACCGTCCCATGCCACTGGACCGCCCCGAACTACGGCTGCTGGTGCCGCCACCGCCACCGGTGCCGCCGCTGCTGCCACCGACAGTCGTGCCGCCGCCACCGCCGCTGCTCAAACTATTCAACGCCCCGGCGATGTCGGAAGCCTTGCCATACTTGATCGGAATCACCTCCTGCACAAATTCCGACGGCACCATCACGTCGATCTTATTGATCATCTCCAACATCCGCTTCACGTTCTCCGAGTAGTCCCGCAGAACGAGAATCTGGCTGCCATCGAGCGGGAGGATGGCGTTGGGAATCTTAATAAACGGTGTCAAGACCGGCACCAACTCGCTCGGCTTGGCGTACTTCAACTGGACCACATGGGTAACGTACTGCCCCAGATCCGGGAGTTGCCCGGCGCTGTTCGTGTTGAACGCAGCCGCCGCCGACCCGCTCTGGGCCTCTGCGACCACCTTCACGAACTTCTCCCCCACATCGACCATCGTAATCCCGTTGAGCGCCAGCACCGCCTGCAATGCCTGGATGCCCTCGCGCATGGTCAGTTGCCCCTGCGTCTTGAGCACGATCACCGGGGCGGGCAAGGTCGCCGTGCGCAAAAGGGTGCGCTTAACCATCATACTGTAAATTTCCAGCACTTGGTTCAGGTCCGCCCCACGAAAATCAATCATCCCTTCGGGCAAAGGCTCCTCTCCGGGGGTAGGAGCAGCCCCCGGCGGAGGTGTATTTGTAATACTTTGAACAGGCGGCGATGCTCCGCCAGCCGGCCCAACGGGCGCGCCCGGCTTTGCGGGAGAAGTTGGTCGATCGACCCTGGTCGATGGCAGCGCAGGCGGGAGGCCGCCGGGATCGATCGGTGGGCTGGCGCCTGGGGCGCTGGCGCCAACGGCCGGGCCATTTGTCGGCGGAGCCGTTATCTTGACTGGCTCGGCGCCCTCGGCCGATACTTCGGCTTGCGATTCGCCATTATTGGAACCGTTGGCCGCTGATGCGGTGGTGCTGTAGGCGACCAGAGGGCTGCCCGGATCAACAGCAGGCGGTAAAGTGCCGCCAGGCATCGTCGCCGGGAAAATCGAGTTGGCCACGGCATAAGCCCCGAAGGCGTTGCTAATTCGGTTTGCGATCGAGTTGCTAATTCCGCTCTTGATCTCCCGGCCGATGATACCGTCCAAGCCA
>JBAXTC010000428.1:0-6863 GCA_037130375.1 Verrucomicrobiota bacterium
ACGGAAAATGGGAGCTGCGTGGGGGATCTGAGAATGACCGGGCGGAGGCGAAGGAGTGGATTTCTTTGTTTTGGCATGACGCGGTGGTGGCGGAATTATAGGGGAGCCAGACAATTTTCCCCCGCTGCCACCTCTGTCCCCACAACTGGTGACATGCGGGGGACAGAGGATCTGGTATCGTGTTGCTGTCCGAACGATTTCAGATTGTTCTCAGTTTAACGTGTGTCAAAGAGGCCGGATGAAATTCCGGCTTTTTTGTTGTACGGCCCAATTGATTCGGTCTGGCCAGATGCGGGTAGTCTGGCAGCAAATCCGGGCAAAGAATGGCTGCAAGGACGGCAGGAATGTCGGTAGCGAGATTCGAGGGGATTCCTGCTTGGGCTTCCGGTGTTGGATCTTCGGCTGATTTGCACCGAGGCAGCGGATTATGCCAACGCACGAGCCTGGTTTTCCTGGAGCTGGATGGCTTTACCCAGCCACGCGATGGTCTGGCCCAAGTCGGCCATGTTCCTCAATCCCTCCTCGTCTTGCTTGACATCACCCTTATCCAGGCCAACCCCCAGATTCCAATACGTCGAGCCCGGAACGATCGCCCCAGACATCAAGAACATGTGATTCATGGTGTCAAAGGCGTGCGTACCACCCCCGCGCCTTACCGCAACCACCGCTGCCCCGATTTTTCTTCGGAACAAACCGCCATTCGCAACCGCCACCAGCCCGGCACGATCCAGCAACGCCTTCATTTCCGAGGTCACATCCGAAAAATAGGTTGGCGAACCCAGGACGATGGCGTCGGCCAGGATCATCTTCTCCAGGCACAGGTCAAATACCTCCTCGCCTTTCTGTCCGCAGCGAGAGTTCTTCTTCTTGAAGCAGTCATAGCAGGCGCGGCACCCGTGGATCGGCTGGCCTCCCAACTGGATGAACTCGGTGTCCCAACCGGCTTCGGTCAACGGCTCCATCACCTTCCGCAGCAGTATTTCTGTGTTGCCGCCTTTGCGCGGACTTCCGTTGATGGCGATTGCTTTCATACGTGTTTGCTACGTTAGGGTGTTCGAGAGTCAGATTCGACTGTTTGCACAGCATAGGAATGTCCTCGGGGCGCCCTGCTGTCAAGGCTCGGTTTGCCGCGTCCGAGAACTCTACGCGCCGCGGGCGGAGCACCGATGAATCAATCCTAAGGATATTTCAGTCGGAAGAATTTGCTGCCGGCTCCGATCGTGACGCCCACCGAATTGTTCATGACGTTTGGCACCGGAGTCCAGATTGGGGGGAACAAGCTGTCAGTGCTCTCCAGGTTAAACCCAGACCCAGCGACGGCAACGTTCCAAGAGATGGTCAACGTCGTCCCGTTTCGATTAAAAGCCAGCGTTGGGTTGCCCGTCGAAGGGATGGGAATTCCTCTGGCGGATGCCGCACCGAGGGAGAGGGCTTCCTCGGGGGACATCGTCCCCTCGCGAAACTGAAGGCTGTTGACATACACGGTGTTCACCTCGTTGTCGCCCTCGCCGTCGGCGTACATCCGGACCACCGGCGGAATTGCGTGGCGCCGGTCAAATCCCCAGCGCTCACCCGTGGTCATCTGCCCGAATCTCACCCCATCGAGATAGTAGGTAATGGTGCCATCGGCGGGGTCGTTAGTATCCACCACCATATCCACCGCCACGATCAGCCGCTGCCATTGACCGCCGATGATCCAAGTGTTGCCGTCGCCTGTGTATTGGCCGCTGATGCCGATGCCACCGGTGTTGGTCCCGCCAATGTCGTTCGCCTTGATCGAGATGCTGCCATCAATGTTCCAGTCATCCACCGCCTCCCACTTGACGACCGTGTTGTAGTTGTCCCCTTGGTGCAGGTCCGGGATCATGAAATCCAAGATCATGGTGAACTGGTTGACATTGGTTCCCCCACCGTTCGGCGCCATGCCGTGCGAGCACAGGTAGCCGCGCGGTCCAATGGGGAGCGGCGGATTTTCGTCACGAGTGTATTTCATCACCTTGGCTGGTTGGCCACCGATGTCCGGGATGCCAAAGGAGGTCGTGGTGCCAAACGAAGTATGGTCTTTCATCGCTGTTTCGCCGGGCAAGTCCCCATACTGCATGTCGGTCCCCAAGGTCGCGCGCAAATCGCCCTGGTTGAAATCCCACTGGCCCTTGACCGGGTTGGGGGGAATGGGAATTCCACTGGCGGTGGCCGGGCCGAGGGCGAGGGCTTGCTCATCCGTCATCGTCCCCTCGCGAAACTGAAGGCTGTTGACATACACGGTGTTCACCTCGTTGTCGCCCTCGCCGTCGGCGTACATCCGGACCACCGGCGGAATTGCGTGGCGCCGGTCAAATCCCCAGCGCTCACCCGTGGTCATCTGCCCGAATCTCACCCCATCGAGATAGTAGGTAATGGTGCCATCGGCGGGGTCGTTAGTATCCACCACCATATCCACCGCCACGATCAGCCGCTGCCATTGACCGCCGATGATCCAAGTGTTGCCGTCGCCTGTGTATTGGCCGCTGATGCCGATGCCACCGGTGTTGGTCCCGCCAATGTCGTTCGCCTTGATCGAGATGCTGCCATCAATGTTCCAGTCATCCACCGCCTCCCACTTGACGACCGTGTTGTAGTTGTCCCCTTGGTGCAGGTCCGGGATCATGAAATCCAAGATCATGGTGAACTGGTTGACATTGGTTCCCCCACCGTTCGGCGCCATGCCGTGCGAGCACAGGTAGCCGCGCGGTCCAATGGGGAGCGGCGGATTTTCGTCACGAGTGTATTTCATCACCTTGGCTGGTTGGCCACCGATGTCCGGGATGCCAAAGGAGGTCGTGGTGCCAAACGAAGTATGGTCTTTCATCGCTGTTTCGCCGGGCAAGTCCCCATACTGCATGTCGGTCCCCAAGGTCGCGCGCAAATCGCCCTGGTTGAAATCCCACTGGCCAGTCACCTTGTAAGCCGTGGCGTTAGCGATTCCGGCTGAGGCCATAACGATGATTCCTGTGAGGAAGACCGCCGCGACAAACCGGTGACAATTAGAACGTATATGTTTTTGCATAAACTGATAGGAATTTGCTTTTTCGACGCTCCGCGGTTCAGGGAGAATTACTGATAGGAATTTGCTTTCTGCGCGCCCGCGCGAACTCAGCGCTGCGCGGGTGAGGCACAGCGTCGCCGTTGCTAAGGTGATTAGGGAGTTAGTTTTCATTGTCTCTTATGTCTTATGTTTATTGCTGAGTTTGTTGTTTATGTTTATTGCCGACTTTGAAGTGTGCGCCCCGATCGTTTCAGATCGCACATGCCTTTGATTCTGGAGTTGGAATTGGCTAGCGTGAACTGGCGCCGGGCAGGCGATGGAACGGTCTGCGTGTTTATTGCCTTGGGCGGGCTGATGACCGATCGCGTTTGAATCGGATAGAACAGCGGTGCGAGTTCAATCAGCTTGCCGGCTTGGACGGTGACGTCTTCCCCTTTCGCCCAGATCTCATCATTCAGCAATAGCTTGAACCGCACCTTGGCCTTGGCCTTGCAGGTGGTCCAAATCCACCTGCCTCCCACAACGCGACTAAGCCGTTGCCCGTGTTCCCAGCTCAGACCGTCTCCTTGGCCGCGGATATACACTGCGTTTCCCGGTCCGACATCAACATTGGCTTCAACAATTGTCAGACGCTCAGGCGGCATGACGAGCCTCACGCGCTGGCGTCTCACCAGTTTGCGCTCCTGGTCTTTCATCGTCCTTTTCCTTGCCGAATGCTCCAGGCTGTCGGAATGTTCGTCGGAGTGCTTGGGGTCGTTGGGGTCTCCCGACAAACAGATGGGCAGGTAATTATGTGCGCGTGGATGATGCCTCTGTCGTGTCGTCCCAACCGGTTCGGCTGGCTGCGTGGGCTCAGGCACCACAACTACGAATGCATGGCTGAGCCGGCGATCGAGTTTGAACTTCGTTGCCTTCACGGTGTTCGGGAAGTCTCGGGCGAGTTCGGGGTCGTTTGTCCACGCTCCGATCGAATCGAGATAGAGGCCCGTCTCAAAACTCTGCAGCAGGATTTTTTTCATAGACTATAATTGTTGATCCAGCGTGATGGGAGTTGGGTCGGCGATCAACGGAGGTTTGGTGACATCGCGGTTACAATCTGGCGACACTGGTTCCCTTGCGGATAGCGTGTTCAGCCACTCCAAAAGCGGCTTGTCGCTTTGGGGACGACTGGAAACCCAAACCGATTTCGTCTTTTGTGCCTCGCGCTTGCGGAGCGGACTGGTCCGCTTGGGGAGTAAAAGCGCTGATCACTGGTTTGCCGTCGAATGATTCAGGAACCGGCACACCCAGCAACCAAAGCGCCGTCGCCGCTGTATCGCAGGTGTTCACGGGCCCCGCTATGGTGAAGCCACTCTTGACGTTCTTCCCCCAAGCGATCCAGGGAATGTGCATATCCTCAGGCGTATTCCGACCGTGCGTCTTACCATGCCCTCCGTGGTCGGCAGTGATAATTAGGACGCTTTGATCGCGGATGCCGGCGATCTCAATGGCCTTCAGAATCTCCGCCAAAGCCGCATCCACCTCGCTGAAGGCTTTGACCTGTTCTGGTGAACCCCAGCCATATTTATGGCCGGTGTCATCAGGATCGGTGAAATGAATGAAGCAGAGGTTCGGTTTGTGCTCAAGAATCGAGCGCGCAGCCCCATTGGCCACAATCCTGGAGACGACCGTGGGCGACTTCTTCGACTGCACTTGGCTGAACTCAAACTCGTCCACCGTGCCCGGTTGCACTAAGTGACGGAACTTTTCTTTGCCCACGAACATGGCAGTGGAAAACCCGGCATTTTTCGCCTCCGCGAAGACGGTGGGGACGCCCACGACGCCCTTTCGAGGTTTCCAGCTATTCCACAGGACGTGATGCTTGTCGGGACTCACGCCGGTGAGCATCGAAGTGTGAGAAGGCAACGTTAAGCTCGGGAAAATCGTGTTAGCAGCCCAGGTGCAGGCACCTTCGCCTGCAAGCTGTTTCAAGACCGGCATGTCGCTCTGTGCAATCACGGCGGGCTTTCCGCCATCGATGCTGATGATGAACACGTGGTCTGCACGGGGCGCACCGAATACGGCGATCGAGGCCATCCACAACACGGCGCAAACAGCGAGGCGACTGACGAACGAATACATATTGTGTAAAGTCTGCAGGCGGTACATGCCAACCGCGTGGCGATTGTGTTACGATTCCGTTACGACTATCTCTGGCTCAGGTACGGGTACGGTGGACCGGAGAGGCAAAGTGGTTCCCGGCTGTTCTGCCACTCCTGCGCTGCCTTCCGTCATAGCTCCAACTTGGCTTAGAGCGTAACTGAAGTGTTGAGCAGTAGCACGTCCGCGACGTGTTCGGACGCGGCGAAAGTCTATCCCTTGACGACAAGCTGGGCGGCCCGCCCGGCCTTCGCCGGGCGGGGGAGTGGCCGGGGGGAGGTGCCTCGACCCGGAGCCACTTGTCGATCTGCTCGATTGCACAAGCCAGCGTCCTCGTTGCGGTGTTTACAAACTGCAAACAAATGCAGACAGGATGCCGGCCATCGCATTGCGCGCCAAGAGAGGCGTTGCGCAGCGGAGTATTTGTGTGACCGTTTCGCTCTGTTGCGGTACCATTCGCAGTTCCGGATCGAAGTGGTAATGCCTCGCTCTCCGCGGTTTTGAAAGACTAGCGGATAAAGCTGGGCTGGTTTTGGAATTAAGTGTTGAAGTAATATGAAGAACTATCGGATACGCTTTCGCGGTCTGGCGTTGCTGGTGCCGTGGCTATTTGGCTCGCCGGCTTCGGCGCCGGCGGCCTCGGTGGTCATCAACGAGATCATGTTCCACGCCGCGCCGGCGGTCCCGGAAGACCCACGCAAGGAGTGGATCGAGTTGCTCAATACCGCCAGCAACAGCGTGGACCTGGTGGGTTGGCGATTCACCAAGGGGATCAGTTTCAGCTTCACCAATGGCGTCATCCCGCCGGGCGGGTGCCTGGTTGTGGCGGCGGACGTGGCGACTTTCCGGACGAATCATCCGGGCGTGACCAATGTGACCGGCGGTTGGGCTGGCAAGTTGTCCAACAACGGCGAGTCGCTCGAACTCACCGACAACTTGGGCCAAGTGGAGGACAGCGTGGCCTACGCGCCGGATGGCGATTGGGGTTGGCTGCGCCTCGGTGAGGAGTATCCCGGCCAACCGACGTGGTGGCACGGCTGGGGTTGGACCAACGCGGCCGATGGCGCGGGCAAGTCGCTCGAACTCATCAACCCGGCTCTCTCCAGCAAGCCCGGTCAGAACTGGGCCGTCAGTCTGACCAACGGCGGCACGCCGGGCCGGCCAAACTCGGCCGCCACGAACGACCTTCCGCCGATGGTGCTGGACGTGCGGCACATTCCAGCCATCCCGCGCGCCACCGACACCGTCACCGTCACCGCGCGGATTCTGGACGAGACCACCGCTGGGTTGACGGTGCAGCTCTTCAGCCGGGTGGATGGCGTGGCGGGCTTCAGTTCGACGCCGATGTTCGACGACGGCGCGCACGGCGACGGCGCGGCGGGCGACGGCTATTTCGGAGCGGTGCTGCCGGCGCGGCCCGACAAGACGGTGGTGGAGTTTTACCTCCGGGCCAGCGATGCCACAGGTCACGCGCGCACATGGCCGGCGCCGACAGACGCTGCCGGCACGCAGGGGGCCAACGCGCTTTACCAGGTTGACGAGCTGACCTATGCCGGCAGTCAGCCGGTGTATCGCCTGATCATCACCGCCAGCGAGTGGAATGCCTGGTTGAACCTCATGGACAACGTATCCAACGGCCGCTACAGCGATCCCGCGATGAACGCCACCGTCGTCCGCACCGATGGCTTGGGCACGGAGG
>JBAXTC010000429.1:0-6863 GCA_037130375.1 Verrucomicrobiota bacterium
ATGGGAGCGCGCCCGGCCCGGCACCCATCAAGGTTCCAGTTTGTTCCGGTTTGCCCGCCACTGGGCCGGTTTGGCCATTGCCACCGAAATGTTCCACCCCCGACGCACCACCGTGGACCAACCCTGATCGCGGTGATGATGTTATCACTCACTTGACTCCGCGACCGGGGAGACGAATTCTCCTCGCCCTTACCAAGCCCAAACCTGCTACCGCCAAGCCCAACAGCACGAGCGTTGATCCACCGTCCGGCACGCTGATGTTCAAACCCCAACTCTGCAGGTTGCCGACATCCCCGCCGCTCATGTCGGCAATGAACAGCGTCCAAGTCCCGTTCGGGTCCAACCCGTTAAACTGGCTGAGCAGATTCAGCCGCGCGGACGTATCCAGCGCGTTGGCCGGATCGATGTACCGTCCGTCCGGCTGCCATGTCCCCGTCAATTGGTTGCCGCCGGTGCCGCCGTAGTTGTGGATGTCCGCCCCCACGCCGTCGGCCAGTGTGATATTCACGCCTGCATCTCCGTAGCCGAACCCATTCCCGCTGGTCCGCCCCACGCGGTTCAGCAGCACGGAGAAGCCGCTTGAGTGGGTTAGGGTCACGTAGTAATCGCCGTTGTACCCGCCAGCAAATTGCAGGTTCACGGAGAGGTCGGTAATATTCCCCCCGGTGAGGCCCGAGATCGTGCGGGTGTCCGACCAACCCGTGACGTTCCCGTCCGGGATCGCGCCTGAATTGAGGAACCCTGAGTCCCAAGTAATGGTGATGGCTTGGGCGCCACTCAGCGCACCCAACAGCGCCGCAACAACCGGCAGTAGCAGGCTTGAGGTTTTCATATTACGATAAATTTTCATGGTTTCGATGGAGGTCATTAAAGGTTTAGGTTGTTTTGGGTTCAATCCTGCTGCTGGATTAGACGAAAGTAAGCGCTGCCCCCAACAGTCTCCGTGTAACTAAACAGCCCGTTGTCCGGGGCGGTCTGCGTGTCCACGGTGATCCACACTCCGCTCAGCGAAGAGGACTTCTGGATGTCATAATGGTAACCGGGGATCCCAACGAAGTTCACGACCACCGAAGAACCATCCACTTTGATCTCCTGAACCAGGCCGCCTGGATTAACCACGTTCACGGTGGTCGTGCCGGTGGCGGTCCCGCTGCCGTCCGTGACCGTGTAGTTGAAGCTGTCGTTGTTGTTGTTGCCCGCCGCAGGCGTGTAGAAAATGTAGGTGCTGTTGTAGCTCAGCGTAGCGCTCTGCCCGCCGGAACCCAGCGACGTCACCGTGACCGCGTTGTGGCCCGAACCATCGGGGTTCACCGCCCACGCGATGTCCGCAATCTTGATCTTCAGCGTCAACCCCGGGGCCCGCACCCGGGTGACATCGTTGGCCACAACCGCTGTGATGTTCGCCGTGGTCGTCCCCACCGAGAGCAGGTTGTAGTTGCCCGCCGCCGGGCCGCCCAGCGTTGCGCCCGCCAACGTCACCGTCTTGCCGATGCCCGGCAGCGCATCCGCGAACGTCGCCGTCCCGCCTGTCAGGGTCACGTTCAGCGTGTCGCCCGCCAGCACGCCGCTGAGCGTCCGCGTCAGCACCGTCTCCGAGTTGTTGCCGTCGTAGGGCTTGCTGTTCGCCGTGAAGCTGCCTGTGATGCCCAGCTTGGTCACCGTGAGACTGGCCGTGCCGCTGCCGGGCTTGTAGGTGGGTGTGTCGGCTGCGGCTGGAGTGTAGGTCACGCTCTGCGCGGGCGCGCCAAAGACGGGCACTGTGCTAGACGTGGTCCAAGTAAATGTCCCTCCCGAGGGCGACCCCACTCCGCCGCTCAACGCGGAGGAGCCCAACGTCTGCCCGTAGGTGATGGTAGCGCCCGTCGGCGAAGTCGTCACGGTTGCCGCCGTCCGCAAATCCGTAGTGACGCTGAGAACACCGGTGGCCGTCGTGCCGAAATAAGTAATGTTTTTATAGGTCGCAGGGCAAGAACCACTGGTGGAGCCCCATGTGCCGTTTATTCGGCCCAACCCACCAAGGGTGAGACTTCCCACGTTGATAGTCAGCCCATTACCGACGAGCGCGGTGGCCGCGCCACTGGGAGCAATGCTCAAGTTGCCAGTGACCGAAGTGCCGGTCGCTATGGTCTTGACGCCGCTGCCGGAGAAGATCACGTTGCCAGCGTAAGCTCGCGCCGAAACGGTTTGATTGCCTGCGTAGTCGTAGTTCACGGTGCTCGTAGCGCCAAGGGTGAATGTGGAATAGGTCGTTGGGAAATTGGCACTGCCGCCCACCAGCAAGGTGGCTCCGTTCGCCAGCGTGAACGTGCCGCCAGAACCCGAGCGATTGGCAGTAAAGGTGGACAAATCCAAAGTGCCGCTCGAAACGGTCAGATTACCAGAGACGGTGACGTTTACGCCCAATATGGTGGTTCCCGTAGTGGTTCCGTCATTGATGGTGAGGTTGTTGAAAGTGGTGAAAATGGTCGCAGGGAGCGTGTTGTTTGCCGTAAGTATGACTGTGCCGGTTCCCCGAGTCCATGTACCGCTGGCGGTCCCGACCGTGATAGCGCCGCCAACCTTGAGCGTCCCGCCAGATGTCATGGCAATTGTGCCAGCAGCGGGACTACTCCCGCTGCTTCCCAGTTGCAAGCTCCCGGCTGCTAACGTTGAGCCGCTTTGGAAGGTAATTGCTCCGTTTCTGTTGTTATTCCCGCTGCCTCCAACCACCACGCTGGAAGATACCGTTAGCGCTGGATTACCAGATGCAGAGAACGCGAGAGTTCCAGCACCGCCACTGTTAACAGTATCCCCGCCAAGTTGGAGGTTGCCGCAGACTGCGGTTGTCGAGTTAACAGTAAGAGTGGCACCATTACGAACCACCACAGTGTCCCCGAGGCCTACCGTGAGGGTGGTCCAATTAACGCTCGAACTCACGACTACGGTGGCTGCGCTTGCCGTCGCCGCGCCGCCGAATGCGAGTCCCGCCGCGAGCAGCACTGCCGCGCAGCGCCGTGCGAGGGGACTAAGCACCGATAGAGATTTGATTTGTTTCATAACATTGATCGTGGTCTTCATTCTATTTCCGTACTAGCGTTCACCGTGGTCGTCATTTTCAATAGTCACTGTTGGTCTGTGAACTCACTGCGAAAATATCTAGCAAGCCGTGTGCCAATGGGCGGGCGGATCCTGTCGGACATCTCTAACCTACTCCTGATCAATGACTTAATATCTTTATGGTTCGCTTCCGATCGGCCCTGCTGCGAGCGGTGAGTTGAGAAACTGTAAGCCTTTCCGACGCTGCCCCGGCTTTTCCAGCGGATTCCGCGCGGCGGTGGCACGGCAAGTATCTGTAAATAAGTAGTTTAGACAGCGGTTACCCTCCTGCCATAGGAAGTGTAAGAATCTCCGACGCTGTGTCGGCACGGGCCAGGAGGTCCAATGCCGTTTCCCAGCCGTACAAGTAGTCAACAAAAGGGAGCAGCTTGGAGTCAGAAACTCAAGCCCAAGTCAACTGACTTGACGTGGAACGTATTTAGGAATCAGAATATGGTTAGCAAAAGTCAAAAACTGGGAATCGTTGGTTCTGGCAAAATCCCTCCAGGAAAGCAGCAATTGGCTTGGTTGGGCAGCGATCTTGCTGTCCGCATTGATTATGTCTTTGATTGTACCGCGCGCGCGCAAGCGCGCGAGAGTCTCGAAACGGTTGCCTGGACGCGGTTCGCCCGCGCCATCCGGGTCGCCGCGGATGGTTATTGCCAACGCCGCGCCTCATTTGGGCGACGGCGCAGAACACTCTTTTGTGGATCTGGGCGATTCGGCGCGAGTGTCGCTGGTGATCACGCCGCAGGGACGGGGGGCCTTTTCAGAACAGGTCCGTGAGGTATTGTCGCGTCTGGCGCATGTTCTGGAACAGCAGCCGCAGCCAATGGCAATCACGGTCCAGACGGTGTTCCTGAGCCAGGCCGGTGACCAGGCGGAATGCGCGCGGGTTTTGTCGGACTTCTATGGCTCCAAACAGCCGGTGACCAACTTTGTGCTCCAGCCTCCTTGTTGCGGCGCGGCGTTGGCGCTCGAGGCCTGGGCCATCGGGGGAAAGTCGGTTCGCGTCGAGCACTTTGGCCCGCAGACCCTCGCCGTAAGCTATGACAGCGTTCGCTGGACCTATTGTGCCGGCATCACGGCCGATCAGGCGTTGCAGGGCATTTATCGGCAGACGATGGACGGGTTGGAACGGATGCGCGCCGGCCTGGCTCAGGCTGGCAGCAGCTTCGAGCATGTCGTCCGCACCTGGTTTTATTTGGGTGGCATTACCGAGACGGAGGCCAATACCCAACGCTATCAGGAACTGAACCGCGCGCGAACAGATCTCTACGACGATATCCACTTCTGCTGCTCCTTGTTGGATCCCAACGCGCCGCGCAGGGTCTATCCCGCGAGCACCGGAATCGGCATGGCGGGCGACGGCCTGGTCATCAGTTGCATGGCTCTGGAAACCAAGCGCGATGACGTCTTCCTATTGCCGCTGGAGAATCCGCAGCAGACGCCGGCTTACGCCTATCACCCGAAGTATTCGCCCCAAAGTCCGAAGTTTTCTCGCGCAATGGCGCTGGTGCTCGGGGATTACGTCACGACCTGGATTTCGGGCACCGCCAGCATCGTTAATTCGGAATCTTGTCACGTCGGCGACCTGGAAAAGCAAACCTCGCAAACCATTGACAACATCGAGCGGCTCATCGCAGCGGACAATTTTGCCGCGCACGGTATGGCAGGGGCAGGCGCTGGCCTGCACGATCTGGCCAAGATACGCGTCTATCTCAAGCGGCCGGAGGACTTGACCAGATGCCAGGCGGTGTGCCGACGGCGCTTCGGAGACGTGCCCGCCATTTATGCGGTCGCGGATATTTGCCGGCCAGAATTGCTGGTCGAGATTGAAGGTGTTGCGTTCTCGAGATATGCGCGCGCCAACGTGGCGCCGCCCAAGGTTCCCGGCAGCCGCCGATAGCATCCGAACACTGTAATTGCTCGGAACCTACGATCTGACCTGCGTTATTGGCGGATTTGCCCGGCCGCGGCTAAATCTTATCGAACTGGCTCAGCACGTAATCTCGCGCGCGGGGCACGTCCTCGAGTGTGAGGTGTTCGATGGTGAGGTAAATCTCCCGGTTCAAGCCCGCCAGCAGTCGCAGGAAGAGAGGGTAATCCAGCACCCCCTGGCCGGACGCCGGCAAATCGGTGCCGTCAGCCGATGCTTTCACATCTTTGGCGTGCGCCAGGACGATCTGCCTGCCAAGCAGGCGAAACATCTTTTCCAACATCGGGTCCATGCTCGACAACTCCTCCTTGCGAAAGTAATTGCAGGGGTCCATCACCAACTTGAGCCCCGGCACGTCGCGCAATACCCGGTCCGTGCGCGCTATGGAATCAATCATATTCCGCCAGTAAGGCTCGATGGAAATAATGGCCCCGTGCTTCTTTGCCGCCTTAGTCAGCTTCTCCAGCGCTGCGCGGCACGCCTGGTAACCTTTCTCGGTCGCATTCTCCGGCGATTCCAGCCACTCGGATTTCTCATTGAGCGTGCCGGTTTCCGTGGAGATGATCGGGCAGCCGAATTGCTTCCAGTTTTCGATGAGCACCTGCATGCGCTGTTCGCCCCGCTGGCGTCTGGCCAGGTCTGGGTCAACCACGTTGTAATAGCCGAACAGCCCGGCGATCTTGAGATCATGCTTCGCCAGCGTGCGGGTGATCTGCCGGGCCTTGTCCCAATCTGGCGCCCAGGGGTCGAAACGGATGTCAGCGAAGCCATACTCCAGCACCACGCCGTGGAAACCGTCAGCCGCTATTCGCCGGGCCGCTTCCTCCAACGGCAGGCTGGCATAAACGCCGGTGAAGATGCCCAGCTTCAGATTCTTCCGGGCTTTGGCGCGAAGATCCGGAGCGGCGTGGCTGATCAAGGGAAAGCCAAAGGCGGCGGCGCCAGTAATCTTTAGCCAGTCTCGGCGATTCAAGGTAGTCATAATGGAGTCGAGGATTGAGTGCAGGAGGTTTGGATGAGGTGTCAGCCGATGGAACTTATTTCGGCATGCGCGTTATCGATGGGTGAACCGGTCACATGAGCATTTTGCACTCTTGGCGGTTTGTGCCAAGTCATAAAATCAAAACCGAACGCGACTCTGCAAGGCGCCCACCGCGGCCGCCGCATCCGGCTTTCCGCTTTCGACAGTTGAATCGGGCTCGGATTTCGGTATTCCCCTGCGGGGCGTCTCTGGTTAAACTGGGTGCATGAAACTAGAAGCTCTGCATATCGGCATGAAGGTCCGGCATCCGCAATATGGTGTCGGTGTGGTGAAAACGATTTCGGAATCGACAACCGACATTCAGTTCGACGACGGGCGGCGAACGGTGGCGCCGGAGCCGAGCGGGCTGGAACCGGCGGAAGCGCAGGTCAGCATACGGGGGCTGGAGCTGCCGCTGGAGCTGGTGGTCCAACAGACCGTCGATGCGACGATTCACAGCCTGGGGATCGAGAAGCCAGACGCCGTGGTCGAGCAACTGGGCGCGCGCTGGCACAAGGGCAGGGCGGTATTGCACCCGGCAGACCCCAATCTGCAAGCGAAGGAAGTTCCGCTGGAAGTGCTTTTCCATAAAATTGTTGGCGTTCGCAACCAGTTGCGAGTCTTGGAACAAAAGATAAACGCGCACCCGACTTTGACCGACGGGGAAAAGATCGAAATGCAGCAATACATCACCCGCTGTTACGGCTCGTTAACCACCTTCAACCTGCTTTTCAAAGACAAAGAAGGCCAGTTTTAAGCGGTGTGCGCATCTTAGATTTTTCCAAAACCACCACCCTGGGTAATTGGAGCGCGGACATTCTTGTCCGC
>JBAXTC010000043.1:0-20388 GCA_037130375.1 Verrucomicrobiota bacterium
CGGCGGAATCGAGAGCCAGCAGATTTGTAGCCGCAGACGGGAGTCGGCGCACTTTAACGAATTAACGGAGATTAGCGCGGACTGCCACCGGCGGCTACGGTATCTTGAATTCAGGCTGGGAGCTTGTCGGATGAGCCTTCGGAGCAAATACGGATTGTCAGCCGTCGCAGACATGGCCATTATTCGGGAGGTATAAAACACTTATGGCTTATCAGGAAAAGCAACTGCAGGACATCTCGAAGAAGTTTCAGATTTACGGCGAGATTTTGCACGCCGAGACATTGAAGATCGGTCACATCAACGAAACCTATACCGCCACTTACGACCAGGGTGGCACGCGCGTGCGCTACATTCACCAGAAGATCAACCGCAACGTATTCAAGAACTCGGCGGCGTTGATGAAGAATGTCATGCGCGTCACGACGCACATTCGGAAGAAGCTGGAAGCCCGCGCTTCCCGAGACGTTACGCGCCGCTCGTTAATTGTCATCCCGACGCGTGAGGGCAAATCTTTTTACCAGAACGGTGACAAGGAAGTTTGGCGGACGTTTGTATTTGTCGAAGGGGTGGAGACTTACGAAGCGGTGCAATCGCCGCAGCAGGCGTACCAGGCTGGCCGTGCTTTCGGCGAATTCCAGCATTTGCTGGTGGATCTCCCGGGCGATCGGCTGTTCGAGACCATCCCCGGGTTTCACAATACCCGAAAGCGGTTTGCCGCGCTGCAGCAGGCCATCCAAAGCGACCACTTCAATCGTGCCAAAGATGCCAGACCGGAAATCGAGTTTGCCCTCAAGCGCGAATCGCTCGTCGATGTGATTCTGGGGGACATGGCCAAGGGCAAGATTCCTGAGCGGATCACGCATAATGACACGAAGTTCAACAACGTCATGATGGATGTCCTCACCGGCGAGGCGATGTGCATTGTGGATCTGGACACCGTCATGCCCGGCTGCGCACTGTATGACTTTGGCGATATGGTTCGCACCACCACAAGCCCGACGCTTGAGGACGAGCCGGATCTTTCCAAGGTCAAGATGCAGATGCCGATGTTCAAGAAATTGGCTGAAGGGTATCTATCAAGCGCGGGCCAGTTCCTCACGAAGGCCGAGAAAGCTCACATCGCCTTTTCTGGCAAGCTCATCACGTTTGAAATCGGCATTCGATTTCTGACCGACTTTCTCAGCGGCGACACTTACTTCCGAATTCACCGATCTGGCCACAACCTCGACCGCTGTCGCACGCAGTTCAAGTTGGTGGAATCGATTGAAAGGCAGGAAGGGGCAATGCAGAAATTTGCGGATCGTCTTTAACTGCTGGCACAGACCAGGCTCCGGAGCAGCCGGTTAGAGCCGGATTCCATTTTGAGACCCCCAGCATCTGCCGGCGATGCCTTGCAGTGCAGGGGCGTTCATGTTGCCGGCTGTGGGGACCGGAGCTTCCAGCGTCGGTGCATCCAAATCCACTGCTCGGGATGGCGGAGCAGCATGCGCTCGAGAGCCTGGTTGTAAGCTCTCGTATTCTGTCGAATTGCCTCGCTCACGTCTGCGCATTCTATAAGCGGCAGCGGGTCTTCAAAGCGTATCACGTGGCGGCCGTCGGGCTCACGCCAACTGCAGGCAGGGATTACTGGGGCTCCCGTGGTCAGAGCCAGAATTGCCAGACTCTTGAACGTGCCGGCCGGATGGCCAAAAAACTCCACAGGGAGTCCGTCGCGGCCACCGGCGTGTTGATCAAACACAAAGACGATAATCTGTCCTGCGGACAGCAGCTTCAGAATGGCGTCCAGAGAACCCAAGCTCGCCAGCGAGCCGAATCCGGATCGTCGGAACCTGCGGGTCACGAACTCGTTGAACCAGCGTGGCTTCAAGGGGCGGCGCAAAAAATGGAACAGATTAAAATACTCGGGGAATTGGCCAATTCCTGCCACCGTGGCCGCCTCCCAGTTTCCGAAATGGCCAGTCAGCAGCAGAATACCCTTGCCTTGATTGTGGGCGCGGACGGCTGTTTCCATATTCTCGACTGTGACCCAAGCCTTTCGCTGCTTCACGGACATCAAGGGCAGGCGGATAAACTCGACTGGGAATTGGACGAGGTGAGCATAATACGCCTGAGCCAAGAGCCGGATTTCGCTCTCGGCCAGGACATCGCCAAAAACCCGCTTGAGGTTTCCCAGCACGATGCTTCTGCGCCACGGGAACAGGTGGTAGATCGCCTTCCCAGACCACGGAACTCTGGTTTGTTTCCTGTCTGCCCATGCGATGGCGCAAGCGGCAGTCTTGGTGTGCGTGAGCGAGACGCCGATGCCGGCTATGAAGTGGCGGTCGAGCACGGCTTGGGCAATGGCGCTAACCGCCACCTTCGGGGCTGCGCTTCCGGTTTGCTCCACCTCGAAGTCCGCCACCCCGATCCCGCCTAGTGCGGTCTCGCGAGGGAACAATTTGCAGCAGGCTTCCTTGGCAGCAAATCGAGCGGCAAGACCGGCCACGCGACCCGGTCCGTCTCCCGCCTGTTCGAGTTCGCGTTCGGTGAAGAGCCGCCTGAGTTCTCCAGGCTCCAGCTCCGCAAGCATCCGTTCCATGCGGGCAAGTTCGACCACGTCGAGACCACAGCGGGAATTGGGCGAAGCGCTGGGGTTCATCCCTGGGGTATCGCACGGGTTCCTCGCACCACCAGTGCCACGTTCATGCCTCCGAACCCCCGGCAGAGCACCAGCGCGATGTCGCTGCGTGGACTTTGGGGTTCTCGAGCGACTGGAAACGGGGCGAACTGCTGATCGAGGCGGACTAACGTAGCGATGCCTGGCACGACCTGCTGGTTTAGCGCGTTCAACGCGAGTACCATGTCGAGGATTCCGGAGGCTGCAATCAAATGACCAACCGCCCACTTGAACCCGGTGATCGGAGGCGGGGCATTTCCGAACACCCGTTTGATGGCGTTCACCTCGGATGCATCAGAAGTCTGCGTGCCGTTCCCATGTGCGACGATCATGCCGACTGCTTCATGTGGCACGGCGGCATCCTCCAGCGCCATTTCGATCGCGCGACTTAAGCCGTCCCCGTCGGGTCGAACCGCCAGGATGCCGGTTCCTTCACACGTGCAGCCGGAGCCGAGGAATTCGCCCAGAATCGGGGCATGCCTTGCTTGTGCGTCCGCCGCCGTTTCCAACAGGACAGCGGCCGCGCCTTCACCGAAGATGGTGCCATTTCTGTCCTGGTCGAACGGGCGCAGTGCTTCAGTCCCCAGCAAACCGAGTCGGTGGTAGTCGAACACCGTTTCGGGCTCAATCGGGGCATCGTGACCGATTGCCACGGCTCGGTCTGCTTCACCGGCCTGAATCGCTGCTGCGGCCTCGCGGACTGCCATCGCTCCGCCCACGCATTGATTGGTGATGCAGGCGTTTGTGCCCTTGAAGTTATGCTGGATGCCTGCGTGACACACGACGTTGTTCGGGAGGTGACGGAGCAGCCACATCGGGTTCACGGTGTCCGCCACCTCGCGGCCGAATGCCCCGAGATCTCCTTGAGCGGCAGTCAGCGCAGGGAAGAAGTCGTAGTTACTCGAGTAATTTCCTCCGCCGGAGCCGGCAAAAACCCCGCTTCGGTCATTGAATAGATCAGCGGCCTTCGCGTTCAACCTGGCACGATGATCGGGCAATCCGGACTGATGGATTGCGGTTCCCGCGGCGTAGAGTCCAAAAAGGTCCGTGCGCGAAATGAGCTTGTGCAGTTTACGGTCTGGCACGAGCGTCCGATCTTCCACCCCGGTGACCTCGGCCGCGACCCGGATCGGCCAGCGGCTGGCATCCCATTGAGTGATGGGTTGAATCGCCGAACGCCCATCCTCAATCGCTTTCCAGATCATTTCCGCCCCCAGACCGGCGCCGCAGACGGCGCCCACACCACTAAAAACAACTTGCGTCCTTGAACTCATGGCATCGACCTCCGGCGTCCGGTCAACGCTCGCCTCCGGCGACCTCGTTTGGGTGCAGGAAAACCAGGGAGCTATTCGATCCACCGAAACCGAGAGAATTGGACAACGCGGCGCGAATATGCGTCCTGCGGGATTGCCCGCGCACAATATTGACGTTGCACTCCGGGTCGGGGGTGGTCAGGTTCGCATTCACGGGTGCAATGCCATCGCGGATGGCCAGGGCGCACACCCCGGCTTCCACTGCGCCGGCTGCGGCAATCAAATGGCCCATGCAGCTCTTAGTGGAACTTACTGGCACGCGCTCGATGTGGTTCCCCATGACTGTGCGCAGGGCGGCGCATTCACTGCGGTCATTCATCAGCGTGGAGGTTCCGTGAGCGTTCACGTAGTCCACCGTCTCGGGCGTGATGCCCGCGTCTGCGATGGCCTGTCGCATCGATTGGATCGGGCCATCTCCCGACGGGCTCGAATCTGTGATCCGATAACTGCTGAGAGAGTTGCCGTCGCCCGCCAACTCTGCGTAGATCGGTGCTCCGCGCGCTCGTGCCCGCTGCCATTCCTCCAAAACCAGAAAACCGGCGCCTTCACCCAGGACAAAGCCATTGCGAGTGGCATCGAACGGGCGACTGGCTCGTTCCGGGGTTTCGTTGTCGGTGGATAGTGCCCCGAGGAGGCAAAACGCCGACAGTCCGATGGGGTTAAGCATCGAGTCGTATCCGCCAGCCAACATGTAATCCGTCAGACCGCGTCGCATGACCTTTAAGGCGGTTCCCAGTGCCTGGCCTCCGGACGCGCAGGCTGTATGCACGGAGGTGGCGTAGCCCGTGATGCCGAACCGCCGTGTAAGCAATGCCAGGCCTGCATTGGTCTGACTGCGGCAGAACCGGATCGGATCGGCGGGGAAGCGACTATCCAGCAAACTGTCCGGATTGAAGTTTCCATCTCCAGCGCAGCAGGCATGGACCGTCTCGAGTTCGCGGAAGCTGATTCCCATCATCCCCGCGCCGATGCTGCAGCCCCACCGGTCGGCAGTGGAAGGTTCGGGACGTATGCCGGCATTGCACAGCGCCTCCTCGGCTGCCAGCAGCGCGAACCGGTGTGAGCGCGCGGCGTACTTCAGAAGCTTCCGGTCGCACGCGATGTCATCCTCATTCCAGTCCTTGACCTCAGCGCCTATCCGGGCCGGGAAACCTCGCGCATCGAAACCTTGAATGGCATCAACGCCGCTACGTCCCGCCAGCAAGTTGGCCCAGGTTGTTGGGGCGTCACGCCCGACCGGGGTCACCATGCCGATGCCAGTGATCGCGATTCTTCGCCGGTTTGTCATTCGCATTTTGTGGTTGAAAGCACTGCCCGGGCGCTGCCGACCAATTTCCCGCCATTCCGGGTTACAATGCTCACGAGGGCGCGAGCGTTCGAGCGCTCACTTAGATTCGCATCGAGTTCCAATGTTGCTCCGGGCGGGATGAACGTCCGAAGCTTCACGTCGAGCACTTCCCCGAGGCGCCAGGCACCACTATCAGCCGGGGTTGGGATCTCGGCGGCCAGTGAGGCCACGAGCCGAAGATTTGCATCCATCAAAAGGCTGCCCGGGAAGACCGGATGGCGGGGAAAATGGTCTGCGAAAAAAGCCGCAGAATTCGGAACTCGCAGAGAGGCGCGCGCCCGCTGCCCGGTGTCCGAGGGCGTTCGTTCGAACTCGATCCTGGGCAGGCCCTGGAAGGCCCCGGGCGCGGCTCCGGGGCCACAAAGCAGCGCAAACCGATTTCGTAACATGTCCGGCGAATCGAATTCCTCGAGTGCCAACATGGGGCCAAGACAATTCTGCAGGCGGATTACGGGTGTGCCGTCGGCATGAGCTGTTCCGTGATACGCCACGGTTTCATCATCGACGCTATCGAGGGTGGCCCCCAGTTCCAATATCTGCCCCGGAGTCACCGGCGCCAGCAACTCGATCCTCTCCGCCAGGCCGGCGACCGGCCGGCGTTTGAATTCAGTCACGGCCATGGCCGCCCAGGCTGCCAGTTGTCCTACAGCCTCGGCAACCAGAGAAGCAGGAAACGCCTGAACATCGGCCGGGACCACATACTCACCCTGGATCACCGATCTCGTTGGGAGGGAGGTGATCCGGTCCACAAACGAGAATGCCCGAAAATGTTCGTCCATATACGCCAGGAAAGCCCCGCGCATCAACTCGTCTGCACGGACATGGCAGGCACCGCCGCGCGCTGTTGCCGGATCACAACCTTGCAGAAGGTCTCTACCGTGAAGAGGCGCGGAATATCCGCTACTTTCAGGGGCGCTTTAAACCGCTCCGGTGAGACCTCGCTCAAAAACGATTTTAGCCGATCCGCGCCCGCTTCGGTTACCTCTCCGCCTTTCTCGAATTCAGACTCGGACAGGTCGCCGCGGGCCTCCTCGAGAATCTTGCCTCGAGGTATCTTCACCTTGAAGGCCCGTTCGAGCCGGAAAACGATGTCCAGGAAATCGATGGATTCCGCTCCCAGGTCGTCAATCAGCGAGGCTTCAAGCGTTACCCGTTCTTTGTCGCAAGCCAAAGCGCTCGCCATTGTTTCTGCGACCTTCGGAAAGATCGTCATGATGTCATCTCTTGTAATGTTCATTTTGGTGATTGTCTCTTATTCCATCTTGAAACCGCCATCCACGTGGAGGATTTGCCCGGTGATGTAGTCGGCGTATTTCGAACTTAAGAACCAAACCGCGTACGCGACCTCCTCCGGGCGGCCGATGCGACGCAACAAGATCCTCGAAAGGACTTCGTCGGGGGCCCGCTCACGCAATGGCCGGGACATTTCCGTTTCGATTACGCCGGGCGCGACCGCGTTCACCATGATCTTGCGCGGGGCCAACTCGACGGCGAGCGCCCTCGTGAACGCATTGATGGCTCCCTTGCTTGCCGCATAGTTCGTCTGACCGCGGCCGCCTTTTTCTGCGGAAACCGAACTGATATTGATGATCTTTCCGCGCCGCTGGGAGACCATGAAAGGGACCACCGCCCGCGTCATATTCAACGTGCCGGTAACATTCGTCTCGATCACTACGCTAACATCTTCCGGTTCCATGGCCGCGAGCGGGTTATCTCGTGTCACGCCGGCGTTGTTGACGAGCAGATCAATGCGTCCACTACGATCCACCACTCGCTCCGCGAGGGCGACGCACGCGGCCGCGTCCCGCACGTCCACGGCTTCCGCCCACACGCGGTTTGCCGGGTGTTTGGCCACGATTTCGGCGGCGGCAGTGGCATTTTGATGGTATGTCATTACTACCTGCATGCCGCAGTCTGCCAGAACCTGGACAATCGCACGGCCAATGCCCCCGCTCCCGCCCGTGACGATCGCCACGCCGTCGCTCAAGCCAGAATCAACCAATGTTGGAATGCTCATCCGGAAATGCAGTAACCGCCGTCAACCACGAGTGTATGGCCAGTGATCATGGCTGCTTCCGGCAGACAAAGCAAGTAAACTGCCCCGGCGACATCGCCGGGTGTCAGTGTGGGGCCGGCTGGAGTGCGGCGGGCGTACTCCGCCAGCAACTGTTCGCGGTTCGGAAAATACTTCAGAGCGTCCGTGTCCACCACCCCCGCGCTCACGGCGTTCACTCGAATGCCTCGCGGGCCCAGTTCCTGGGCCAGGCTGCGAACCAGCGATTCCAAAGCTGCCTTTGAAGCTCCAATGAAAGCATAATTCGGAATGGCCCGCTGGGCGCCCAGGCTTGAAATCGCAATGATTCGTCCTCCTTCGCGCATGAGGGGCGTGGCCTGTTGCGCCAGGACGGCCAGGGCAAGAGCATTAGTTTCGAGGCACCGCCGCCAATGTTTGAGGGTGAGGTCGAGCGCTGGTTTGAGCACTCCGATTGCGGCGTTGCTCACAACAATATCCACGTGCTCGAATCGCTGGCGGAAGGCCGTGAACGCTTCCGCAACGATCTCGGGGTCGCCGACGTCCATCTGGATCGCCTCGGCCCGTTGGCCAAGGGCTCGGATGCTGCCGCAAACCGCCTCGGCTGCTTCATGGTTGTTATGATAGGCGACCGCTACGTCGCAGCCGGCTTCCGCCAGTTTAAGCGCGATGGCCCGCCCGATGCCCCGGGCGGCTCCTGTTACAAACGCGATTTTTCCCGCAAGCGATTTGCTCATGTCCGTGACTTAGGTTCCTTCCGGAGTATTCGGCATAAACGATCTGTATTTTTCCACCCGGCGTGGCGTCAACCCGATTGCTGGTCAGCGCAGGTTAGAACGTTCCATCTTGCCGGAACAGGGACGGCAGACGATAGAGCGGCAGCGCTGGTCAAGTCAAGCCGGCGCACAACCGATCACCGAGCCCGGCGAGTTTTCCGGGCCATTCTCGGCCAGAATCTTCCGGTGCGAGACGCGTAATCGCGGTAGTCCTGGCCATGCACCGAAAGCAGGTAATTCTCCTCATCCCTGGCTTTGACGTGGGCACAAACCAGGTGGAGCACCAGGATTGCCAGGGACAAGAGGGTGGGAAGGAGCGATGCCACGCCACCCAGCATGATGATTTGGAAGAAATAAATGGGATGCCTCGCAAAACGGTAGGGTCCGCGGCTGACCAGGGTAGTTTTCTCCTGACGGTTGATTCCCATGCGCCACCGGTCGCCCATGGCGGCGTAGCACCAAAGCGTCCCGGCGTAACCGGCCACGGTCAGTGTGATGCCAAGAACCAGGGTGGCGGGGTTCTGTAGTGATGGGTTTAGCCGCAAGAATGGACTGTTGGCGACGCTCCCGGCAATCCAGGGCTGGCTGAGCCATGCCAGGACCACAATCAGCCAGCCGACCCATAGCAACTTCTCTTTGGTGCCTCGAGGTTTGACGTTTGGGGACTTGCCTATGTGCCGGCGGACGCGCTTCGCCTGCACCCAAACCCCGGTCCAATAGATGAACCCGGAGCCAAAGGCGATGCCGCGGCGCCAAAACTCTTCAGTTTCCATGTCGTGTGGTCCTCCTGGCGCGGATGAACCGCTGCAATTCGAGCACCCAGTGTTTCTTGATGCTGTACCAAACATCCTCGGCATAGGCAACATACCTGGTATTCGGATCGAACGCTTCCTCTTTGGTCTCCACAACCATGTGCGCCTGCTTTGGAGGCTGGTAACTGTTGATACGGTCTTTGATCGCCTGGCTCTTCAATAAATGTTTCGTGTCGGGAACGGCTCTGTGATTCCATTTGGCGGGCAGTTCAATATTGCGCACCTTCGCGGTCCCGCCGGCTTTGAACAGGTTCGCCCCTCCGTACCCCAGGAAATCGCCGCCGAGAAGATCCATCCCCTTGTAGAAGCCAGTGAATTCCTCCACTGAATCCGGTATGGTCCTGAGCCGGAAATTCATGTCCCATTGATTGGGCAGAATCCTTGTCAAACCACCCGCTCCCATTGAGGTTGCATAGGGAAGCTGGAGACCGACAACCGGGCGGCTTTTGCCCGTCAGGGGATCGGTGATTTCGTATCGCTGTTCATTCTTCCAGGTTAATGGATTCCAGACCGGGAGTCTTTCTGTGGGTGGTCCCGCGAGAAGGTCGAGCACCTTCACCACCTGCATTCCGCCCTGGCTGTGCCCGACCATCAGGGGGCGCAGTCCTTCCTTTTCGTAGTACCAGGCGATCATGCCAGCGATCATGCGGCTGCTCTCATAGCAACTGAAAGTGTAGGTGCCATCTCCCGGGTTGCGGATGCTGGCTTCCGGATAGCCCATCCCGATCAGGAATTCGGAAAATGAAATGAGTCGCCCGTGGACGGGATAGATACCTCCATGAATGTTGATGATTCTGGGAGCCGGCGCCTGCGCCAGCGCTTCCCGGATATCCTTTTCGGTCACGTTTGTGGCGTCGAGGGCCAGGATCTTCTCCTCGATTTCGTGAGCAGGAGCATAATCGCGGCGAATGCAGCGTTTCTCAACCTGCTCAGCGCGGTCCGGGCTGAGGCCACTCCGCATGTAGGTGGCGCAGCCGGGAACCAGGAAAGCTGTCCCGAGCAACAAGAGGATTCGTAATTTTGGTTTCATACATATGCTTGCAGATGTGTGAGGGTGTCCACCAGATAATGGCGGATTTGGGCGACGGCTGATGCTGGGAAAACAGTTGAGCGGTGGGTGAGCGCGATGTTCACCACCTTTCCGATGGTCGTCACGGAGAGCACCAGGGGCGTAGCCGGCCCCGTGGAAACGGCCCGCAAGTAATTGACGGGATCTTCGCCGTCCCGCTGTGGCCAAAGTGTGTTGAGGTTCATGTTGGTTACGCCTCCCCATAGGGGATAGTGCTTTTGATAGAATTTCATTCTCCGCTCCGCCGAGAAGAAAGACACTGCCAGCCGGCCCAGCGCCAGGTCCAGCGAAGATGCCATGTAGAGCCGGTCGTTCTTAAGCGCCAGGGTCTGGCGACGTATTTCTTTGGCCAACTCCGGCAGGGTCATCTCGTCCGGCACTTCGTGGGTAACAACGAAGGAACCAAGGAAAAGCCCGAAGTTCCGCCCGCTATCCAATTCGAGGTCGTTCCGGAGATTGACAATGCTCCCCACAGAAATCTTTCTTCGCCTTGCGGCCCCCGTTCGCCCGGATGCGAGCGGCGAGACGGCTTTCATCAACAGCGCGAGAAACAGGTCGTTCACCGTTACTTCCCAGGCTTGTCCGGCTTCCAACAACGACCCCAGCGCCTCCGGTTTCAGAGAAAACCAGGAGACCCCGTTGTGGCAGTTCTGCGCATCCAGGAACACCGGGCGGCACGAGCACCGTAAATTCCGTGTTTGCGCCGGGAGCGCAAGCAGCTTTTTTGCCAGCAGCCTGGGATGGCGCAGCAGGCCGCCGGCGGCGGGATAAAGGTTCAACGGACTGCAATGGCTTGGCCGTTGCCGTTCCCGGTAGCTGCGGACAATGTCCTGCAACAGAAGCACCATGGAGTGCCCGTCGGCGACCGGGTGGAAGTAGGCGAGACCGAGCCAGCAAGCTGACTCGGTCTCGGGCGCAACGAAGAACCGGAAAGGATTGAAGCAATCTCCCACAGCGAAATCAGTGTTGAGCAGGCGTTCAACCTCGCGACAGATCGTGTCCTGCGAGTTCGCTTCGCCGGAAATAACTTGGATGTCGCACATCGCCCGACCGCCTTGGTAGCAAAAAGTCCCCTTCTTCCGGTCCAACTTCAGGCCGGTGAGTCCATGACTTTCCAGCGTGCCGCTGATGGCGTCATTCAGGCGCTCGCAATTGAGCGCTTCGGGAATCCGGACTGCATGGACGGCATTGTAGGGGTGCAAGTCGTTCCATTGGAGCATCGTTTTTTGAAAGCTATTCAGGCGGCTTTCCGGGCTCCTGGTCGCCGGGAAACCATTCCCGCCTTCATTCCCGGGCGGTGCGCATCTTCCGGTTTCGGTGCTGTGGGCGTCCGTCATGTCTGCGAGGGCAATCTTTGCTGTCAGCCAGTTTCTCGTGCCAGGATTCTCTGATTCTCAGGCATGGTTGGGGCCTTCTGGCCTCAGAAATTCGCAATGACTTCGATCTCGACATGGGCGCCTTTTGGCAGCCCTGCGACTTGGACAGTGGAGCGCGCCGGAAAGTCCGCTGTGAAGTATTTGGCATAGACTTCGTTCATCCCGCCAAAATCCGCCAGGTTGGTGAGGAAGACGGTGCTTTTGACGACATTGGCGAACGTGAGATTCTGGTCATCGAGGATGGTCTTGACGTTATCGAGGACACGCTCGGTCTGTGCCTTGATGTCGCCCAAGACCAGGTTGCCCGTGGCGGGATCAAGGGGAATTTGTCCAGCGCAGAAAAGCAAGTCGCCGATGCGCACGGCGTGGTTGTAGGGTCCGACCGCGGGAGCGGACTTGGCTGGTTTGATGATAATCTTGTTAGGCATTGTGGTGGGAGCTTACCGCTTTGTCCCCGCGGGTCAAGCGGCAGAGCATCGCAAGGCGCGGTTTCTCAGGGACATTGGCCGAAACCGGCACCGGTGAGGCAGGGTGCGCAAGTCCGCGCGCCACGCTGGAACGTTGCGTCAAGGCCGGGATGCCACTGGAGCAGGAGTGCCCGATTTCACTCTAAAAGCAAATGGCCACCTCCAGTTGCTTGGCAAGCCGCCGCGCTACTCAAGGTCTAGGGCCTTGAGCCTCATGGCGTGGGCAGCATCACGGTTGAACACGTCCACGATAGCGGAAGGATTTTGCTCGATGGCGGTGATGTCCTTGCCGTTGAGGAGGACCATGCAGAGGTTGGAATCCGTCATCACCTTGTTGGCGTACTTGCGAGCGGCTGGGCCGATTTCGCCGGTGCCAACCATAACGATGACGTTGCTTTTCAGCATGTAGTTCAGGCCGACTTCTATGGCGACGTCATCAAGAGAAACGTTGGTGGTGTTCTTGCACTGGACCTGCCAGCGGGAAAATACCAACCGGCTGGATTCGAAAATAAGGTCCACCTCCGCTCCGCCAGTGGCCGTGCCGCGCAGTCGGGTGGCGATATAGGTCATGTCCAGCAGGCGCATAAGCTTGAAGGCAAGGGCTTCGAGGGCGAGGCCGCGCACATGTTTATCCTTGGCGGTAAGGTCCGAGAGGATGTCGGCTAGCGGTTTGCGGAGTAGAACGCGGAGATCGGATTCGGTCTGTTTCTCTAACTGCTCCAGAAGGGGACAGATGACATCTTTGACCAGCTTGGCTGTGGGGGAAACCGAGAATGGTTTTGCGCCCCGACCCAGGATTTTTGTGCCGCGCTCAAGTTTGATGTAGCTGGCCTGTTCAAGCGGGTAGAGCACCTGCTTGGGCAGGTTCTTCTCGTTGAATTTCAGGCCATAGGTGGCGGTGGCGAGCTTTTCAACTTCGTTGGAGGCGTACGGGCCAGGGCCGCCCATGTTGGCCAGCGTGCGAAGATAGACTTTTTGGGCTGCGGTGAGAGATGCCAGGGCGTCGAAGTCTTTCGTTGCTGCGCCGATTAACTCTTTGAGGCGAGCATCGGACACGAGCCATCGGCTGGTGAAGACCCCAGCTTTTTCGAGCCAGAGGCGCATCATGCTGGGGTGCTTGCCGCCGCGCGGGAAGTGGACGCCGCGCTCATCGAGCCACTCGCGGAGTTTTGTCAGGTCAACGTCTTCGCCGGCGGCGACGATATCCTGGACGCACTGCACGACGGTCATGCCGTGGAGATTCAGCAGAATGTGGCGGGCCAACTCACTGTGGAGCTTGGCCGCCATGATTGTGGGCGAACTGCAGGACAGTTGCCAGGTCAATTTGGGATGGGGAGAACTCGCTGCCGAAAGGCAGGGCGCTCTTGATGTGCTTGGCCGTGCTGTCGCCGGGGGTGGCGTTATCCATGTTGTTTCTGTTTGGTGGCGAGGGTTCGCTTTGCGGTTCCGTTGGCGGAGCGGCGGTTCTTGTGTTCCTCCAAAAGGGCCATCTGAGAGGAACGCGAGTGGGGCGGGTAATTTGTGACTGGCGGGAGGATGGCGGCCCTGGGCTTGGCAGGCTGCCGTTTGGCACCGCCATCGGCTGCTAGAGGTTCATGGTCGGCGGTTTTCCACATAGTACCCGGTTTGTAGATCCGGTAGGAGGAGTCTTCCTGACTCTTGGCGGGCTTGTCGGATTTTCCGTTGCCATTGACGTTGCCGTTGACGTGGGCCTTCTCTTGGAATCGTCCGATCGCGCCAGCAATATATTCCTCGACGAGCTCGCAGCAGAGCCAGTTTCGGTCAGTTCTCTCGGCAGCTTCGCCGGTTGCGCAGCTGCCAGCGAACGGGTCAACGACCAGGTCTTCCCTGTCGGTCAACATGCGAATGAAGAACTCAGGAATATCGGTTGGGAATCGCGCCGGATGCGGGGCGATGCCCTTGTCTTTGCAGTAACGGATGTATGCCGAGTTGCTCTCGGTGTGCGCGAGGGCGATGAGGTTTGGCGGGATGGCGGCTCCGTTGTCCGTGCCAAATTGCTTGGAAATATCATGGCCGGACGGACGAAGCATTGGCTTGTAGCCCTTTTCCAGCAGAACTTTCATGCTGTCGGAGTAGGGTTGGAGCACACGTCTGTTGCTCGCCTTGGGCCAGGGGGTGGGCGAGAGCCACCAGATGCAGTTGACGGCGTCTTTGACGCGTATACGGCGAACGGTGACCCACTCAGCGGGGGTGGGTAGGCGGGCCGGGTTCCACCAAAAGAATTCCTGCGCAAGGTGGAAGCCGAATTCGCGGCAAAGCATGATCAGCAGATCGTAGTGGTACAGGCTGCGCGTCGGCTGACCGGAGATCCAAGCGCCGCCGATGTCAATTACCAGTGAGCCAGCCGGTTTTAGGGCGGAGTGGAATGCCGCCCCAAAGGGTTTGAACCAGTTGACGTAGTCGTGGGCGTCAACGTTGCCGTAGTCCTTTTTTCTGACGAGCCCGAAAGGGGGGCTGGTCATGATGAGGTCAACGGATGTTGTCTGGATTTTGTCGCGGAAGAGGGACAGCGAGTCGCCCAGGAAAATCTTTCCCTTCTCCGTGGAGTGAAAGAGTCTGGTTGGCGCGTGGCCGTTTGACTCGGTCGGTTGAGACATTTTCGTTCTTATGCGCGTTCGGTTGCCCAAGTGTAATCCTGTGGTGGCGTGATGGGCAATAAGTTTCGGGTGACGGCTGGGTCGGCTCAGCACCGCGTTTCCCCTGTGGTTCAGTCCTTGCCTATCCGGTTGCTTCCCAAACAGGGATTTTGCATACGTGTTTTCCTTTGTTTGTGACGAGGCTGATTCCAGTATTTTCGTCTTTGGGAAGCAACCGGATAGGCGCGGTTCAGTCTCCGGGCATCAATACGGCGATCATCTTGTTTCGATGACGGCGGTAGATGCGGAAGTCTTCATCCAGTTGAAAACCTGACTGCCCGACTGTAGATCCGCGCACCGCACCAGACACGCATCTGTCAACGAGATTAGCTTATCACCAATGGGCCGGTGTGGAGCAGCCCCATGTCCTCGAGAATGCCCTCAATATCAAGCGCCAAGCCCAGCCGCCGTTTGGGGAAATGTTTGCGAATCGCTTCGGCGACCTGCTCCAGTTCAACGTCGGTCTTGGTCTTGTAGTAGCCGCTGACGGCAGTCGGCGCACTTTCTCGAATTTACTGAGATTAGCGCCGACTGCCGTCGGCGGCTACGTTTTATCCTGGCGCAAACAAACTTGATTTGCCAACGATGCCCCGTACTTTCCACGGATGCCTGAGCTGGAAACGTTAAATAAAGATTTGAGCAAGCCGCGAGACCCGATTTCTGCCGTATCGGGCACGGAGGCCACCCCTTGTCTTTCGCATCCCGACCAGTTTTGCCGCCGCCACATCGGCCCCAACGCTGAAGAAACCAGGCAAATGCTCGACTTGCTCGGCTATCCGAGCCTTGATGCGCTGACCGGGGAGGCGGTCCCGTCACAAATCCGGCTGGACCGTCCGCTGCAACTTCCAGCCAGTCGCAGCGAGCACGAAGTTTTGGCGGCATTGAAGGGAATCGCATCTCAAAACCAGGTGTTCCGCTCGTACATCGGGATGGGCTATTATGACTGTCTCACTCCCGCCGTGATCCAGCGTAGCCTATTGGAAAACCCGGGGTGGTACACGCCCTACACTCCCTACCAGGCTGAGATTGCCCAGGGCCGGCTCGAAGCGCTGCTGAATTTCCAAACGATGGTCATTGATTTGACGGGGCTGGATGTGGCCAACGCGTCGTTGCTCGATGAGGCCACCGCGGCTGCCGAAGCCATGACCCTGTGCCACGGGCTTAAAGAGACGAGAAACACCTTCTTCGTGTCGGCCAGATGCCATCCACAAACAATCGACGTGGTGAAGACCCGAGCCAGTGCATTGGGCATCGAAGTCGTGGTGAGCGATCACGAAACCTTCCGCTTTAACGAGCAGGTTTTCGGCGCGCTGGTCCAGTATCCAGATACCCACGGCGAAGTTAATGATTACACAGGTTTCGTGCAGCAGGCGCATGAGGCGGGCGCGCTCGTGGCAGTGGCGGCCGACTTGCTGAGTCTCACGCTGCTCCGCCCGCCGGGGGAATTCGGCGCGGACATAGCCATTGGCAGCGCACAGCGTTTTGGCGTCCCGCTCGGCTACGGTGGACCACACGCCGCCTACTTTGCCACCCGCGACGATTTCAAACGTCACGCCCCTGGCCGCATCGTGGGCATCTCGAAAGATTCCCGTGGCCGCCCGGCCTTGCGGTTGGCGCTCCAGACCCGCGAGCAACACATTCGCCGCGAGAAGGCCACCAGCAACATCTGCACGGCCCAGGCATTGCTGGCCAGCATGGCATCCATGTACGCCTGCTATCACGGGCCGCGAGGCCTGCAGAAGATCGCCGAGCGCATCCATTTGCTCGCTCAAATCCTGGCCCGGGGATTGGTGCGGCTCGGGTATCAGGTGACGCCGCAACAATTCTTTGACACGATCCGCATTGGCCTCGGCGACAAATCTGCTGGGGATATTTTGAAGGTCGCTGAAGCCCGGCGGATGAATTTCCGCGTTATCGACGAGCAGACCTTCGGTATTTCGCTCGACGAAACAACGGGCGAAGGCGACCTGTTGGACATTTGGCGCGCCTTTAACAACGATCAGGTTCCTGACTTCACCTCCGCCGCGCTGGCGAAGGAACTGGACGCGAGCTATCCCGCCCCCTTTGCGCGGACGACCCAATATCTGACGCATCCGGTGTTCAATCGTTATCACTCGGAGACGGCGATGCTGCGCTACCTGAAGCGGTTGGAGTCGCGCGACCTGTCGCTGACGACTTCGATGATCCCACTCGGCTCATGCACGATGAAGCTCAACGCGGCCTCGGAAATGTTCCCGGTAACATGGCCTGAGTTTAACCGCCTGCATCCTTTCGCCCCGCTCCGCCAGACGCGCGGCTGCCAAATCGTGTTCCAACAGTTGGAGGATTGGCTCGGAGAGATTACGGGCTTCGCCGGCATTTCACTTCAGCCCAATGCCGGGTCGCAAGGTGAATACGCCGGCTTGCTTGTTATTCGCGCGTATCACACCAATCGCTGCGAAGGGCACCGCAACATCTGCCTCATCCCGACCTCGGCGCACGGAACTAATCCTGCCAGCGCGGTCATGGCCGGGCTGAAAGTCGTAGCGGTGGCCTGTGATAAAGTGGGCAACATTGATGTCGCCGACCTGCGGGCCAAAGCCGAGGCTCATCGGAACGACCTGGCGGCGTTGATGGTGACCTATCCATCGACACACGGCGTCTTCGAGGAAACGATCAAGGAAATCTGCGGCATCGTTCATGCCAACGGCGGACAGGTCTATATGGACGGGGCGAACCTGAATGCGCAAGTCGGCCTTTGCCGGCCGGGCGACATCGGGGCGGATGTGTGTCATTTGAATTTGCACAAGACCTTCTGCATCCCGCACGGCGGGGGTGGCCCGGGCGTGGGGCCCATCGGCGTAGCAGAACACCTGGTGAAATTTCTGCCCGGTCATCTGGTGGTGAATCTCGGCGGCGAAAAGCCGGTGGGCGCCGTCTCCGCCGCGCCGTGGGGTAGCGCGAGCATTCTCACGATTCCCTGGGTCTATATCGCCGCTATGGGTGCCACCGGCCTGAAAGAGGCAACCCAGTATGCCATCCTTAACGCGAATTACATCGCCCGGCGGCTCGATCCTTATTTTCCTGTGCTCTACCGCGGCCACGGCAATCTGGTTGCTCACGAGTGCATCCTGGACCTGCGCCAGTTCAAGAGCGTCACCGTCGAAGATGTCGCCAAACGCTTGATGGATTACGGCTTTCACGCCCCGACGATTTCCTGGCCTGTGCCCGGCACGATGATGGTCGAGCCGACGGAAAGCGAATCGAAGGAAGAACTCGATCGCTTCTGCGACGCGCTGATCAGCATCCACGCCGAGGTGGCGGCCATCGAAACCGGGCAGTCTGACAAGCAGAATAATCTGCTGAAAAATGCCCCGCACACGGCCGACATGCTCGTGACCGAACCGTGGAAACACCCCTATCCCCGCGAACAGGCCTGCTTCCCCGCCAAAGAGCAGCGCGACTATAAGTTCTGGCCCGCGGTGGGCCGCATCGACAATGTGTATGGCGACCGGAACCTGATTTGCTCGTGCGCGGGCATGGAAGCCCACTCGGGCTGAGAGGATTTGCCTGATGACACCCGCTCCATTCCAAGCGACCCTTCGACCGGCACGAACATGAATGCATTCTCCAAGCTCCTGCTTAACTCACTCTGGTTGATTGGGATATTCTCCTGGTCCACGCTGGCCGAGGACAAGCAGAGTATGCGGAATTCAGCGAGCCATCTCGGGGTTTCGTCATCCAAGGACCACGCGGCAGTCGTCCGAACCGAGATCGACCCGGCTCATGCCCGAATTTCGTTGTTGTCCTGGGACACAGAAGGTGGCAATCGAGCCGGGACAAACCTGTTGCGCCAGGGTTCGGGCGTCACCCTGCGGATTCTGGTGGACGGCAAATGGCAATACGCCACTAATTTTCCGACGCAGCGCGAGAGCATGGGCCGCGGCGGGATGCGCTACCGGCTGACGGTCACATCTAACGCAGAGTTGCTGTGGGATGTGCAGCCGGCTCGGGACCATCTCGAACTCAGTTTCTTTGGTCGCGGTGAAGGTTGGAGATTGCTCGAGCGTGTTGAGTTGGTTTTCCCCTTCGATCCCAAAGTAACGCCGACGACAGTTTTGCCCAGCCGATGGGATCCGGATGGCTCATTGCGTTTGCCTGCCATTGTCAGCGCGCCGGACTTTGGTCAGATGCTGCTGACGCGCGCAGGTGGCCCCGGGTTGAAAGCTCGTTTGGATGGCAGCCGCGCGCAGCACGCGGTTGATTTGATCGTCGAACTGCCGAGGTTGGGCGCCGGCCAGTCTTGTCGGCTCTCTCTGAGCCCTGTGCGACTGCCTGCGCCGCGCGGAATGCGCGACCAGACGCTATGGCCGGCAGCACGACGAGGCTGGTTTGACTGCTTTCAGGCGACGGCCCGATGGGGGGATGCGGGTAATCCATTCAGCGCGCCGGCCGGCATGCTCGCCAACAACGTCATCAGCGACCCCGCCAGTTGCTCACTTTGGTTCTATGCCGACCAGGCATTTTGGACGCCAAAACTGGCCCCGGGTATTTCCGTCATGGACCTTGTCTGCCGCACCTTGGATTGGTGGCTCGATCAGAAGATGCTGCCGACCGGTGAAATGATTTGCTACTGGGACAAGACCCATTTCCTCGATGCCAACGCCGGACCGCTGATTGCGGCCTGGGATTATGTGGAAGCAACGGGCGACCGGGCATGGCTCGCCCGCCGCATCGAGCGGCTGGAATGCATCGCCGACTTCCTGGCCCGGCGCGATGTGGACGGAGACGGACTGGTTGAAGCCGTCCAAAGCGGCAATGCCGGCACCCTCCGAGAGCCAGCCCGCTCGTGCGCCTGGTGGGATGCCTTAAACTGCGGTCACAAAGATGCCTACAGCAATGCCCTCATCTACCGCGCGTGGCGCTGCCTGGCAGACTTGGAGAGCCGGTTGAACCGTGGTCAGCAGCAAACCCGCTATACCCGCCTCGCCGACCATCTCAAAGCCGCCTACTTCCCGACCCTGTTCAACCCGCAAACCGGATGGCTGGCCTGGTGGAAAAGCGCTGATGGCGCGCTGCATGATTACGCCTCTCCGGTCGTAAACGGCCTCGCAATCGAGTATGGACTGGTCGAACCCGCGACCGGCCATGAAATTCTGGAACGGCTCCGGCGCAAAATGCAGCAAGTGGGGTTCACGCGTTTTGATCTGGGAGTGCCGCCGATGCTGGTGCCGGTCCGCCGCGAAGATTACCTTTTGCCAGACGCCGCCGGGTGTCCACAACGCGAAGACGGGACTGACACGTTCGGCTACTATATGAACGGCGGCATCACTGCGGGGCAGGTGCTCCATTTCCTCGCCGCGCACTACGTCCTGGATGAGCGGGGACCGGCCGACCAAGTATTGCGCGCCATGCTATCGAGGCAAGCCCAGGGCGGATTTCAGAACGGTGCGGTAAACGAGTATCCAAAGGGAATCGACTGGACCACCTGGGACGGCAAGCCAGCCGGATATGAGGGCTACCTGTCCGACAGCTTCCGTTTTCTGCAGGCAGTGCTCTTGCGCGAACCCGAAGCCCGAGCGCGCCTCTACCGCCCGCTAAGCGCGAGTCAACACCACTGACCCATCACGGAATAGCACCGATTTCCTGCCGTCTCACCTTGGGTGCCCGGCATTTTTGGAGTGCGGCGGGAAGCGAAGCGCCACGCCGCTTTGTAACGCGCGTCCGCAGCCCAAAAGCGGTGTCGCCGCTGCTTATAAGCACCTTGCACCCGGCGGCGAGGCAAGCGCGACGTGGCAAAAAGCTCCTTTTGGAGCGGCATGTTTAGCCACAGATGCCACCGCGTCCTTGCGCCCGTCGGATTGGGAGTGAACCCCGCAAACGAGTAGTGCGGAAAGGGACTT
>JBAXTC010000430.1:0-6827 GCA_037130375.1 Verrucomicrobiota bacterium
AGGTTACTATGTCGCCAGTGTATGGCGCGCCGTCGCCGGTTGTCCCCGACCCCGGGGCTTCCGCCGTCAGCAACGCCGGCGTCCCGCCCAGTTTCGCCGTGTTCGTCCCGTCATAAACCGTGGACGCCGCCGTGATGCCCTGCACCGTCAGAGCCTTGGCAGTGACGGCTTGCATCAAACCCGTTTGCTGCGTTAGCGTGTAGTTGCCAACCTGCGCACCGCTGATTGTGTTGCCGGTGATCGTCACGGCTCGTATGCCAACATCCTTCGAGGCCAATATGCCGGCAGGCGCGCCGCCCAAGGTTACTATGTCGCCAGTGTATGGCGCGCCGTCGCCGGTTGTCCCCGACCCCGGGGCTTCCGCCGTCAGCAACGCCGCCGTCCCGCCCAACTTCGCCGTGTTCGTCCCGTCATAAACCGTGGACGCCGCCGTGATGCCCGTCACCGTCAGGGCCTTGGCAGTGACGGCTTGCGTCAAACCCGTTTGCTGCGTCAACGTGTAGTTGTCCGCCTGCGCACCATCGATTGTGTTGCCGGTGATCGTCACGGCTCGCGTGCCCACATCCTTCGAGGCCAGTGTGCCCGCCGCCACGCCGCCCAAGCTCACATCGTCGCCCGTGTACGGCGCGCCGTCGCTGTTGGTTCCAGTCCCGGGCGCTTCCGCCGTCAGCAGCGCCGCCGTCCCGCCCAGCTTCGCCGTGTTCGTCCCGTCATAAATGGTGGACCCCCCCGTGATGCCCGTCACCGACAACGCCTTGGCCGTGATCTGGCTGGTAGCCGTGTTGGTCCCCCGGTAGTTGGGGTCGGTGACGATGGCGATGACGCTGTAGCTGCCCACGTTTGTCGGGGCGCTGGCGCTGCCGTCGTAGGTAACGCTGAGGGCGAGGTTCGTCGGGTCCGTGATCACGGTGACGGACTTGGCGGTGGCGTCGTAAATCTGGCTCAGGTTGCTCAGCGTGACGGTGGCCGCCGCCGGAGCAATCACCAATGTGTTGGTCGCGCCGCCGTAGTAGCTCGGGTCGGTGATCGTGCCGACGACGGTGTAGTTGTCCGCGTTGGTCGGGGCATTGGTGCTGCCGTTGTAGGTGACGCTCACCGCCAGGTTGATCGGTAACGTGACCACACTCACGGGCTTGGCCGCGCCGTCGTAGGTTTGCGCCAGGCTGGTCAACGTGACCGTGGCCGGGGACTTAAGCACGGCGGCCACCGCCAATGAATGACCGGCTACGTCCATTGCCCCCAAGCTGGCAACCGAGAATCCAACCACATTCACGGGCCGGTTGGTGTCGCTAGTGCTCCCGTCGCCCAACTGGCCGTAAGAATTAGCGCCCATCGCCCACAACGTGCCGTCCGACTTCACAAATAGAGAATGGTTTGTGCCCGCCGCCACCGCCACCACATTGCTCGCCGCACTCACAGGCAGATTGGTATCCACGTTGTTCCCGTTGCCCAACTGGCCGAAGTTGTTCCAGCCCATCGCCCACAAAGTGCCGTCGGCCTTCACAAACAGAGAATGTCCAAGTCCCGCCGCCACCGCCACCACGTTGCTGGCCACACTCACGGGCGCATTGGTATCCACGTTGTTCCCGTTGCCCAACTGGCCGAAGGCGTTGAGGCCCATCGCCCACAAGGTGCCGTCCGCCGTCACAAACAGAGAATGGTAGCCTCCCGCCGCCACCGCCACCACATTGCTGGCCACACTCACGGGTAGGTTGGCGGCGCCGTTAACCCCGTTGCCCAACTGGCCGAAGGCGTTGCGGCCCATCCCCCACAACGTGCCGTCCGCCTTCACAAACAGAGAATAGTAGGCTCCCGCCGCCACCGCCACCACATTGCTCGCCACACTCACAGGCAGATTGGTACCCACGTTGTTCCCGTTGCCCAACTGGCCGAAGTTGTTCCAGCCCATCGCCCACAAAGTGCCGTCGGCCTTCACAAACAGAGAATGTCCAAGTCCCGCCGCCACCGCCACCACGTTGCTGGCCACACTCACGGGCAAGTTGGTCGCGCTGTTGCTGCCGTTCCCCAACTGGCCGTAGTTGTCTTGGCCCATCGCCCAGAGCGTGCCGTCCGCCTTTAGAAACAGAGAATGCTTGGATCCTTCCGCCATCGCCACCACGTTGCTGGCCACGCTCACGGGCAGATTGCTGTCGGTGTAGCTCCCGTTGCCCAACTGGCCGTACTCGTTATAACCCCAGGCCTGGAGCGGCGCATTGGACACGCTTAACAAGGCGGGCACGCTGAGCACCAAGCCCAACGAATTAGTCACCACCACCCGGTAGCTCCCGCTGTTGGTAAACTGGAAGCTCGCGAAGCTCAACGTGCTCCCAGTCTGCCCCACCAGCAGCACGCCGTCCTTGAACCATTGGTAAACCGGCAGCGTCCCCGTCACCGTCACGCTCACGCCGTTGGACTGGCCGGTCTCCACCACCCCACCCGCCGGCTGGGTTATGATGCTGGGCGGCGCGCTGGTGATGGTCACCGATCCGCTCGCCCCCGACAGGGTGTAGTTGGTGCCGCGGTCGCCCCCCAGTTGCAGATTGCCCCCGCTCGTGATAGCGCGTGCGCCGGGAAGGGCACTGGCCAGCGTCGCCTTGCCTGAAACCAGCGTCACGGTGTCGCCCGCGAGCGCGTTGGACACCGTCAGGATCGATGCCGCCGCGTCCGCGGTGCCGTCATACAGGCGGCTGCCTGTCAGGACGGCCGGCAGCGGATCCACCGTCACACTCACCGAATCAATGACGGAAGCATAATTCGTTGTATCGGTTGGGGTGAAAGTGACGGGTTGCGACGCCGTCCCGGCACCGGGCTTGGTGGCCGGCGTGGTGAAGTCAAAGCTGCCTTCCGGCGTTGACGCCCCGCCGGTCAGCGTGGAACTGGCCAGCGTCTGGCCGTAGGTGATGGCGCTGGCCGTGGGCCAGGTCACGCTCGGGATGATTTTATTGACCATCTGGGTTAGCACCCCGGAGATGCTGGCGGCGTAGATGGCGTCACCCGGATATTCGGCGGTGAGGCTGTGGCTGCCTGCGGCCAAGCCGTTGGTGGCGAAGGTGGCGGTGCCGTCGCTCAAGATGCCAGTGCCCAGGGTTGTGGCTCCGTCCTTGAAGGTGACGGTGCCCGTGGCCGCGCTGGGCGAGACGGTTGAGGTGAAGGTCACGCTCGCAAGACAGGGCGAGGGATTGAGCGAGGAGACGAGCGTATTCGTGGTGGCCAGCTTGGACTCTGGGATCAACGCGTTTGCCACGTAGTAGGCGACTTTTCCGCCCGCCCTGGTGAAAGCTCCACCGACATAGAGGTTCGTGCCGGACGCGGCCAGGGCAAGAACTATGGAATCAGCCCCCGAACCGAGGGCCGACCAAGATCTGGTGGTGAGGTTCCATTTCGCCACCCGGTTGACGTTGGTAGCGGTGACTGTGCCATTCGTGGCGTAAGTGAAGGATCCGCCGGCGTAGAGATCCGCCCCGGATACCGCCAAGGCATACACAGGGTTGTTGACTCCTCCACCGAGAGCTGACCAGTCACCTGTGGTGAGGTTTAGTCCCGCAATGCGATAGGCGCTGACGACGGACGTCCCGTTGGTGGCGGCGGTAAAGCTCCCCCCCGCGTAGAGAGTATTGCCAGCAAGGGCCAAGGCACTCACCATGTCGTTCAGCCCCCCGTAAACCGACCATTGACCGGTCGTCAGGTTGAGTTTGGCCAGACGGCTGGCACTTAAAGCGTCCACTCCGTTGGTGACCCTGATAAAGGTCCCGCCGACGTAGAGGTTCGTCCCGGACACCGCCAAGGCATTCACATAGCCGTCCACTCCCCCGGCGGGGGCCGACCAGTTGGTACCGTCCCATTTCGCCAGGGAACAAGTGCCGATAGCGGGCGGCTCGGCGTTGGTGGCGGAGGTAAAGTTCCCGCCGACGTAGAGGTCCGTCCCGGACACTGCCAAGGCATTCACATAGTCGCCCACTCCCCCGGCCAGGGCCGACCAGTTGGTGCCGTCCCACTTCGCCACGCGGGAGACGTTGGTGGCGAACCCACCCGCGTTAGTGGCCCAGGTGAAACCCCCGCCCGCGTAGAGGTCGGTTCCGATGACGGCCAGGGCATACACCTTTTCGCTCACTCCCCCGGCGAGGGCCGACCAACCGCTGCCATCCCATTTGGCGATGCGGCTCATGGTTGTCAGGCCGCCCGCCGCCGAGCTGAAGGTCCCGCCGACGTAGAGGTCCGTCCCGGACACCGCGAAGGCATATACCCCGGACGCCATTCCGCCGCCGAGGTTCCACCAGGTGCTGCCGTTCCAACGCGCAATACTGCCGGCGGTCATGCCGCCGGCGGTGCTGAAGGCTCCCATCGCGTAGAGGTTCGTCCCGGATACGGCCAGTGTATAGACGCCACCGCCCATCCCAGTCCCAAGGGGCGACCAAGCGGCGCCGTTCCATTGGGCGATGTAATTGGCGCTGACGGGGGTGGCTGTCCCGTTGGTGACGTAAGTGAAGTTCCCGCCGGCGTAAAGGGTCGTCCCGGACACGGCCAGGGCCGTGACCTGGTCCTTCATCCCGGTCCCCAAGGGCGACCAAGAGCTGGTGGTGAGATTCCATTTCGCAATGCGGTTGACGAGAACGTCGGGCCCGTTTTTCGCGGTGGTGGCGTTGGTGGCGTAAGTGAAGTCCCCACCGGCGTAGAGGTTCGTCTCGGAGACGACCAAGGCATAGACCCTGCCGTTCAACCCCGCCCCGAGGGCCGACCAGTTAGTGCCGTCCCATTTTGCGAGGTTGTAAACAGGAACGGCCGACCCAATGGTGTTGGTGGCATAATCGAAGTATCCGCCCGCGTAGAGGTTGGTTCCGACGACCGCCAAGGCCAGGACACCGGCTCCGTTCCCGATACCAACCCCATCGACTCCCGCCCCAAGGGCCGACCATGTGGTGCCGTTCCACTTGGCCACTCGGTTGGCGCGCACGCTACCGCCCGTGTTAACGACGCTGGTGAAAATGCCTCCGGCATACACGTTGGTCTCGGACACCGCCAAGGCTCTCACATCCTGGTCTGCGCCCAAGCCCAAGGCCGACCATGTGGTGCCGTTCCATTTGGCAATGTGGTTGACGAGGATGCCGGCATCGCCGAGCGTGTTGGTGGCGTAGAGGAAAGAGCCGCCCGCGATGATGTCCGTCCCGGAAAGCTCCAGGGCCAAGACGTATCCATCCATTCCCGCGCCGACGGCCGACCAGGTGGTGCCGTCCCACTTGGCCACGCCTCTGTACAACGCCAGCGTGCCGATTTGAGTGAACATTCCTCCCACATACACGTTGCCGGCACTGTCCACGATGGCGGCATTGCATGAACTATTCGCCCCCACCCTGCCCCCCATGCTGCTCCAGTCTGCATCGCTGAAGGTGGGGTCAATGCGCACGGGATAGACGGCATTGGCATCGGCCACCACCACAGCCAGCCGGTTCGGGGCCGGCACTTCAATTCTCGCCGCCAATTCTCGTCCCGTGGCATCCACCACGCGCAGCCGGCTGTAGGCCAGCTTGCGCCCCGAGCCATCGAGCACCAACCGCGCGCCGCCCGCGACCGCTTCGGCCCGCGCGCCGCTCAGGGCCAGTTCCACGCATAGATCGCCAGGGCCGACGGGTGGCTGGGACACCACAAAATCCTGCCGCACGCCGTCCACGCTCACGGAATATTCTTCGACCAGGCCAGGCCGCGCGAAGCGCGCGCGGGAGGTATCGCCACTGGCCGTGCCGCTGCGGGGCAGAGCCGTCACCGTGCCGCCCTCGCGGCCCACGGCATCGGCCACCACGCGGAAGCGGCGGGCGGGGACGGCGGCAGCGCCACTCGCCCTGGCCGCGCCGGGAACGGTGGACTCGATCCACAAGCCCTCGCCGGTGACCTCGCCCTGAAGTTTCTGGAACGCGCAGCGCAGGCGCACCGCGCCCGACGGCGTCACGGCTACGGCCAGGCCGTCGCCCGAGTATTGGGCGGTGGCTTTGGCGCCAAGCTCAGACCAGGCGATGGGCGAGTTGGCCCGGGAATCCACTGCCACAGAGTCGGCAGCGCTGGCAGCCAATGCGGCTGAACCGGAGCATAGCAAAGCCAGCAGGACGATTCTGGAGATAAGTTGAGCAAGTGTATGTTTCATTTGTCTTAAGTAAATTCAGTTAGCGCTGACCCCAGGCCCGCTTCGCAGAGCGCGCACGCGACCCATTCGGAGTCGGGCGTCCGGCCTGGCAGACATTGCAACTGCTCGATTATTTCACCCGGCTGGGACATTTAGCAACACTTTTGTTCTAGGTTTTTATTTTAAGCGCCTCCTGTTCAATTCCGAACCAATGAATCAACAGGAGGAAACGGAGAAGGGAAAACAGAAATTGGGAAAGCAGAAAACAGAAATCGAAGGGGGGAAGGCGGGGGGTGGACAGGGAACGGAGAAGGCCAACATACGCGCCTGCCTGATTCAGGCAATGGCAGACCTATCTCTCCGTTATCTCCGTTGCCTCCTGTTCAGTTCCGAACCAATGAATCAACAGGAGGAAACGGAGATAACGGAGAGGGGAGAGCAGAAATCGAAGGGGGCAAGGCGGGGGGTGGACAGGGAACGGAAAAGGGCAACATACGCGCCTGCCTGATTCAGACAATGGCACATCTGTTCTCCGTTATCTCCGTTGCCTCCTGTTTAATTCCGAACCAATGAATCAACAGGAGGAAACGGAGATAACGGAGAGGGGAGAGCAGAAATCGAAGGGGGCAAGGCGGGGGGTGGACAGGGAACGGAAAAGGGCAACATACGCGCCTGCCTGATTCAGGCAATGGCAGACCTATCTCTCCGTTATCTC
>JBAXTC010000431.1:0-6815 GCA_037130375.1 Verrucomicrobiota bacterium
TATTCTGCTCGAAGGCAAAAATGCCCGCCGAGTCCTGGCCGCGGTTGTACACATTGTGACTGTAACCGCGCACGCAGAAATCAAGGGCGTTGCGGCTGACGACATTCCTGGCGCACCGCCACAAGGCGATTCCCCAGCCGGAGTCGAACGAGAAATCATTGTCATAGATTTTGGACGCGGTGACGCGGTCAAGGCACAGCGCATTCTGGCCATGCCAGACCCGCGAGTCGCGCACGGTCACCCCGGCGGACTCTTCCACATAAATCGCCGCGCCGTAATTCGTGAGCCACTGATGCTGGTCGTTATCGTGGCCGTAGAGCCAGTCACTGGCGTCTTCTGCCCCCGACGTGGATTTCAGCCGCGCCCGCCGGTTGTCTGAAGCGTCAATGTCTTCGAGCACCAAGCCGTCGGCTTTCGTCGCCCAGAGACCGCACCAGAACCCGCTGATACGAGCGCCGCGGATCGTCACTCCAGCCTGTCCGTTGAGCCGGATGCCGTAACCGCGATATTCGTCCGGCGAAGTGTTCGTCAGCGACCCGCGGACAACCGAAGCCCCGTCAAACTCAATCTCGATATTCGGCGCACCAATCAAAATGACTCCCTGGCCAGTTGCATCCTCAATAACCTTGCCGGGCGGGATTACCACGCGACAGGATTGGGTGATGACCGTTTGGGGAACCGTCACCTCGATCGTGGGCCGGCTCGCCAGCGCGCCTTGCGTGATCGAGGTGCCGATCACCGCAACCGTGACTGGTTCTTGGCGCCGTGCTTTGGCCAGCGCCTGCTGGAGTCGTGCGAAATCACCTGTGCCAACCAGCGAGCGGGCAAACAGGTTGCCCTCTTCAGCAGCCGCGATTGAAGCCGTTTGGGCTTGGAGGTCAGTAGTGCGTGGCGACCCCATCGCCAGGAAGAGCATCACCAGCAGGAGAAAGCGATACATCGGCGCGGTGACTGACATCATGCGTTCACCAGTCAAACAGGGTTCGTCCAACGCAGCAAATGGAAATCCGAATTCCTGGAATTTCTTTCACGTTTCGCCATTCGGGCCCTTGGCCACGAACCCATCCCGCGTAGCTTCAAGGTGGCTGACGAGGTCGCATATACTCTAGAGCAACGAACCAAAGGGAGTGGCGGGCTCTTGCCCCTTTCACCTTTGTTTAGCCGTTTCCTGATTTCAACCAACACATTAAAACATCCGTGGAATACCGAGTTGCGTCTTACCTGAAGAGTGATACTTGACATTGTCATTAGCCGATGGTTTCTCTGCAACCACCGACCATGTCTGAATATCTTGTCCTTGAGGAATTAGAAGTATCACCTCATCAGGCTTCGTTTTAATCGCTGTAGTTTTGCCACTCACCAACCGGCTATTCCTGTTAAGGCTCGATTGCAGCGAGGTTTCATTCCATGGCAATTCAAGCCTGCAGGTGTTCCCGTAAAGGCTCTTGATCGCGATCCACGCTATGTTGCCCGATTTAATCTCGGAAGAAACGACAAATCCGCCCTGTGCATGGAGGGTGAATCTTGCAGTTTTATTACCGTTGAACGCAGGAAACACTCGTATAGTCCCATCGTAACTCTGAAGCAGCGCCTCATTCATTGCCGTGGCAAGGACCGACATCGCCTCCATTGACATATGCCGGAACGGCCATGCCGGCAAGGGAACTTTCTCTCCTTCCGCCGAGCCGATAACACTCACGCTATTTGTCCTGAAAAACATCCCTCCATCTCTGTCGGCTCCGGCATCGGAACTGATATGCCCCCATCCGTTAACATAAAACTGCCATCTTCCCGGGAACTGCTCCAGGTCAAACGCAAGTTCTTTGGCCAGGCCCAATCGTGCAAGGACTATCGGGACCGGGTCCCAACCCATACACTCCGAACCATATAAAAGGGTTGTGGTCGTCATCACCTTATATAGTGAATCACCCTTTTGTGCCAGTCCCACCAAACCAGACGGAAACACGGGAGACCTCGGAACAGCCGGAAATATCCCGTCGAGCACCCTCAGATCAGATGTCTTGTTTCCTGCTTCATTACCGGTTAACAGATAAGCATACGCCGAGTCATCTGTCTTGTACCAGGTCGTCAGCCATTTATTCTCTTTAATACCCCATCCGGCTGCAACAATGCTATTCCCCGGAACAGAGGTTCCACGATTAATGCCCCAGTTGATTGTCTCTCCGGTTTCGCCCCTGACAATCAAACCTTCACTTGCCTTCACGACCGGGAGTGGCGCTAAATGATCAAGTAACAATCTCCATTTCGCGGCTTCCGGAATATCGGTTCCAGCGATTGCCAGCGCTTTCAGGGCAGTTGTGAATAAGGCTCGGGCATATACGAGTTCGGTAAGCCCATCCCGCAGCATAACTGTTCCTTCATAACCGGTACCTCCCCTGGCATGATATAAACCATCACTCCCCTTTTCAAGCAACGATTCAAAGAACCTGGCAGCTTCCAGAATGAACGGAAGGGCTTTACCTGTGAGGAATGTCTTGTCGGAAGTAAACTCGTACTGGCGCCAGAATTCGAGAGCTATTTCTGCGACAGGGGTATGATTGTCAATCAGATCAATCCGGTTATACCCGTTGCGGTTGCTGACATCCGCAATAAAAGCCCCATCGGATTTAAATATTGCCCTGGCACTCTTTTTTGCAAACCGGAGGGAATTAAACCTGTAATCAAGGTAGGGAGATACTAATTCATGGAACCCTGCTGCGTTTAGCGGCCAGTATAGCTGCTGCTGATTCCAGTGAAAATAGAAATTCCATTGCTGAACGTCATGGTTCCAGCCCCATAATCCGTTATTAAACCGTCCCGGGTATTTCCCTCCCTGTGAGGAGTTGGCATAATACATGGTGAGATACCAGAGGTTATTCAGGTAATCATCGCCATAATCCATAAAAGATCGGCTCCAGATTGATTCCCAGTATTGTGCCTGTGATGTCCGGAACGATGCAACCCCTTTTTCGCGTGCCCAAGAGAGCTTATGTTTTGCTTCGGAAAGCGGATCTCCCTCAACAGGGGAAGTGACAGTAAAGGCCAGTGCAACGTGCTTTTCACGCTTCCCGGTTAAGTGAATCGTTGCACGCCTGGAATGTTCGCGTGCATTATTCACCGTTAGCCCGTTACTTTCAATCACCGTTCCACCTGCGGCAAAGGTGCCGCAGGTTAATCTCTGGGTAATGTAAGCTCCGCTCGCATCGGCCAGAGCTTCGGTTCCTGACAATCCAATGGAAACATCCCTTTTCATGCGGGTATACCACATCGAAAACGTTCTGGAACCAAACCGTTCTATTGAAATCTGCAACGGCACATCCTCAGGAAAAGAACTTCCTAAATCGCAAAACAACATTCCTGAACGGTGGTCGATAAACGCATTCAGACGGACTTCTCCAAACGGGCTTGTTCCCTTTAAACTCATTGAGGCATCCGCAAGATTAAGCCTGGCCTTGAAATCCGAGAGATAAAGGGTATCAAAAACCGGGTATTTAAAATCAATGTCAATACGACAGGCTTGCCGTTGTGTAGTGTAGTAATCGTATTTCTCATCCCAGGTTTCAAATGGCCCGGTCTTCGAATCGTCCCATAAGTCACATTTGTTGATCACCATGATAATGTGTGAACCTTCGCACCACGCCAAAGCAGCAACATCGCCGTTCCCCAGCGGGATTCCCTGCATAGGGTCGATCGGGGGGCTCTTGTAAACAAGGTCATGTTGCGCTACCCGCCCCGGCAAGTCGATATTCCATTGTGCGAGGTTAGGGTCGAAAGCCGATTGTATGGCATTTGAAGGACCGTCGCTTACCTTCCCTGTAACTTGTGACGAAACAATAAGCGGGAGGTAAAACAACATAAACAACACCATCAAATAGGTCGCTGATGAAATAGTGGTGATTATTAGAATAACGAAGCGGCGAACTATTTTCATAATACGTTGTTAAGCGGCATGGGCAGGAAGCGGCTCGACGCGAAAAGGCTTTGGTTGGCGGTCTGTCGGTTGTTTTGCAAATGTAAATATTATCAAAAGCGCCGGGATGTTCCTGAACGTTGTTGGGCTTGTTTCGAAAGAACGGACGGAAAAAGCCGGCCTATTTAGTTTGTTGTGTTTGAGTTCCAAGTCAACCCGAAGAGTTCCCGCGCCACCGGGATTTCATTGGTCTTGGTGTCCAGCAGCGCGCTGCCCACGCAGAACTGGTATTACTATGTGATGTTGTAACCACGCTGACATCATCAAAGTTTCTGCCGCAGCAAAAACAAAAGCCGACCAACTTCACCAGCCACGGACGCATCCTCGTCAACACTTGCTCCCACGTCACACCAGAAGTTCTTTTTTGTGTTCAGAAAAACGACCGTCACGAACATGTAAGCCAGCACCGCCATGACCAGATGATGATGAAATCCTTGCCAACTGCGTCCTTCAAAGTGATCCAGCCCCAATTCGTCTTTCACGCGCTGAAAATACTGCTCGATCTGCCAACGGGCCCGACTCAGCCGCAAGCAACGCGCGACTGTGGGTTCTCGGTGTAGATGTGCCAGGTAATAGTGGTAAGCTTCTGCCGCGCCCTCCGGCCAGTCCACCACCAGCCAAACCTCCTCCAAGCTTTGAGATTCGCGATCCATGCCTCCGGGCAAATAAACCCTCATCCAGGCCAAACGTGTGTGGTGGGTCTGCCCATCGGCCGCCTTCCAAGAACAGGGCCGCCATTTCACCGCTTTCTGCGCAGCGAAGAGTTTTAACAGGGTTGAAGCTGCAGGAGCGTCTGCCACCACATGCCAACGGGTGCGTTTTTTCTCCAACCTCACCGGCTGCGCCCAGCCCGTGAGCTGGCCCGGATCGATCTGAAGAAAGAACTCCAGTCCCAGACACCGGAGTTCGTCGCGAAACTCGCCGTTGATACCGTAAGCATTATCGCCCAGCACGGGTGCTCGGACCACTCCATCAACCAGTGCTTCCTTGATGAGGTTCACGGCGATTTGCGGTTTGGTCGCAAACTCCACTGTGTCGGGAATTCCCGCTTTCCGGCAGCGCGCACGGTCTTTGGTCCAGCTCTCCGGTAAATATAAGCGCGCGCCCACCGGCACGGCCACCAGTCCATCTGTGATCGCCACTTGCACATTCACCTGGCAGTTGGCGGACTTGCCCACAGCTCCGCAATACTGGTGGGCCACCCCTACCGAGTGCGCTCCTTGTTTGAGCCATCCGGTCTCATCCACAATCCAAGCCTCCAAAGGCTCTAGACAATCCACCGCTGCTGGACGGAGGGCTTTCCAAATCGTCGCTTCGTCCCAGGGGCTGTCGGTGATGAACTGCTGTAGTTTCTGCGAGTCCACGGCCAACCGTTCGGCCATCGGACCAATGGACTTGCGCTGTCCAGGCATGAGCAATCCCTCCACGTAAAGCGTCGCCCCCACGCGCCGCTCGCTGCGCCCGAGGCCTTGCACTAGCGGGCTGAGAAATTTAGGGAGCCGCCGGGCGCTTCGATCCCACTGAGCTTCGTTCCAAGCCATATTCGGCCAAGATCGCGGAATCGGGGTGAAAAGGCAAGGCTAGACTTAACATAGTCATACTAGGCGCCGGGTGGCGAGTGGGAAGGGGTTGGGGACGGGAGGGGGGCGGGAGGCGGCGGGTTTTCGTGCGCCGGGGCGGGCGGGGGTCGTACGTTTCGATTTCACTTCAGTGTCCGTGGTTTGCGGGCCGGGGTCAGAATAGCAGGAGGCGCGGCTGCCGTGAAGTGCCGAGTGTGGCAAGGAAGCGGAGCTTCCGGGCGCGCTGCCAGCGCTAGAGGCTAGAGGCTAGAGGCTTGGCCGTGTGCTGAGCGAGGGCGCGGGAAGGAGGGTGAGAAGAACCGGACGGGGGCGGGCGGGCGCACGGGATTTCACTCTAAAGGCAACTGGACTCGTCCAGTTGGCCTGGGGCCGGGGGATCGGTGGGGGCTATGGCAGGGGCAGCCAGCTCGCCCTGCCTCTTAGGCACTGGGGCCTGCGGAGGTCAGTGATTCGGCGCTGATGCTCGTCATCAAAGCCGTCAGACTCAAATTTTGTCCCGGTCCAAGTGAGCTTCCACGGGCCGCGGCATGCAATGCCCGACCGGGGAGGACGGAGACCGAGCGCCAAGTGTGTCGCCATTATGGGGATCTTGGTCCGAACGGCTGTGTTCCGGTCGCAGTTGGAGGTAATCTGGGAGCAGACTATTTGGCATCCGGCGCGCTCCAGGCGCTGAAGATATTTGGGGCGCGGGTGAGAATACTGATTCTTTGTACCAACGGAAATGAAGCCATGTTGTGGGCGAACGGAGGCAATCGCGGTGGCCGCGGCTGCACCCTTATAATCTGACGGGCCGCCGTGGTGCGGGCCAAAGAGGACGAAGGGATGCGTGCCGGTACAAACGCTGGCGATGCGGGCCAGCGAGGAGTCGCCGGGCCAAATTATCTCGGTTTTGCCGTTGATCTGGAGGCAAAGGATACCTGAGGTCTGGTTGGGTGTGGATGCCGTTATGTTGCCAGACATGGTAGGGTAGAGTGCGGCGAGGCTGGCGCTGAGGGTGCGGTCTTCCCAGACGACCGCGCCGATTTCGAGGCGCTTGGCGACGTAGCCGGGGTGATAGATTTCCGCGACCTGGCCGGTGGCCAGGCCGATCTGGTTGCCATAGGACGAGTAGCCGCGGGCGGCGGTCTGGCAGATTTTTTTTTGCGGCAGTTTGCCCGGCAGGGTCGCGCTGAAGGGCGTGCGCGGGTCGCCGGCGCCGGTGACGCGCATCGCCTGATAGACATAGGAGCGCCCCGAGAGCGGATCGCGGCTGCCGCCGCCCAGGC